>JBILCJ010000125.1:0-6665 GCA_044353195.1 Bacteroidia bacterium
CGTGTAGCTAACGATCAATCCATGCTTGAAATGGGATTAATAGAAAACATACAACGTGAAGATTTAGACCCAATTGAAATTTCTTTAAGCTATAAACGATTAATTGAAGAATGTGATTTAACTCAAGAACAACTAGGCGAAAAAGTAAACAAACAGCGAAGTACGGTAACCAATTTTTTAAGACTACTAAAATTACCAGCAGCCATTCAAAAAGGTTTAAGAGATAAAGATATTTCAATGGGACATGCTCGTGCTCTATTAAGCATTGAAAACGAAGATAAACAGTTAGCTATTTATGCCTTATGTTTAGAAAATGAATTATCTGTTCGTCAAGTAGAAGAATTAGCTCGCAGCGAAAAATTAAACTTCACACCTAAAACAACTCGTGTAGAAAAACCATTGACTACTGAAGACAAACAAATTAATAAAAAATTAGAATCCATTTTTAATACATCTGTTGAATTTAAAAGAAGCGTTAAAGGTGATGGTTCAATTAAATTAAGCTTTAGTAACGAAACAGAATTAAATCATATCTTATCTTTTTTTGACATTAATTAACGAATCGTAATTGAAATTCAATATCAACTTTATTACTATTGATTAATTTTACAAACTTGAAATTATTTTTTCTATATACAACTTTAATTTTCTGTGCTTTTTCCTCACCATTAAAGGCTCAATTAAAAGACAGTTTGAACTCCGGAAAAAGCACAAAACATGCTATTTACTCGAGTGCTCGAAAAGCAATTATAATGAGTGCATTGATGCCAGGTTTAGGACAGGTTTACAATAAAAAATACTGGAAAGTTCCTCTTATTTTAGGAACATTAAGCTGCATTACGTATTGGGGAATAAATAACAACAAACAATATAAGTATTACAGCACTAATTTGCGTGCTGAAAACGATGACAATGTTACCACTTTAAATACGACAAATTACAGTAGTACACAATTAATTACACAAAAAAGATATTATCGAAAATACCGTGACATTGCTATTATGACTGGAGTTTTAGTTTACCTTATAAATGTGATAGATGCTAATGTTGATGCACATTTAAAAACGTTTGATGTAAGTGATGATTTGAGTATACGCGTCATGCCTTTTTCTCAATTTGATATAAATAGTAAATTACAAACGGGGCTTACCTTGCATTTAAACTTTAAATAATTATAACTAAACTTTCTTTTAAAAGTGCTTTAATAAGATATAATAACAATATGAAAATTGCATTATTAGGATACGGTAAAATGGGTAAAGAAATTGAATCCATTGCTTTACAAAGAAATCATTCTATTGTATTAAAAGTTGATGAAAAAAACGCTGATACATTTACAATAGAAGCATTGCAAAACGCTGACGTTGCTATTGAATTTAGCACGCCACATACAGTTATCACAAATATTAATAAATGCTTTGAAGCTCAAGTTCCAATCGTTGTTGGAACAACAGGCTGGTATGATTGTTTTTCAGAAATAGAAAAAAAATGCGCTGATAAAAATGGTACATTATTTTACGCATCAAACTTCAGTTTAGGCGTAAATTTATTTATGAAAGTAAATAGTTACTTAGCTGAGACTATGAAGAAATACGAATCGTATGATGTAGAAATGGAAGAAATACATCATATTCATAAATTAGATAAACCAAGCGGAACAGCTATTACATTAGCAAATCAAATCATTGAAAAATTAGACCGTAAAACGAATTGGAGTATTTCCGAAAAAGAAAAAAATACTTTATTTATTAAAGACAAACGAGAAGGAGAAGTTCCAGGAACACACATCATCAAATACACATCAGAAGTTGATGATATTGAAATCATCCATAAAGCTCACAACCGCAAAGGTTTTGCACTTGGTGCGGTTGTAGCGGCAGAATTTTTAAAAGGAAAAAAAGGTATATTTACCATGAACGATTTAATTTAACATATCATATTAAAAAAAACATAACATTACAATCAACACATTAATACCTATGGGAAACATCATTTTTTTTATACTTATTTTCATATCATTTATAGGGTTATATAAAATTTTTGAAAAAGCGGGAATAGCTCCTTGGAAAGCACTAATTCCAATATATAACTTTTGGGAAGTTGGCAAATTGATTAACCGTCCAAAATGGTGGGCGTTTATTATGATTGTTCCAGGTGTTAATCTCATTATGTATGGTGTCTATGGCTTTCATTTAGCCCGCGCATTTAAAAAGCGAATGACAAATGATCTAGTTTATGCGGCGATCATGCCTTATTTATACTTCGCGTATTTAGGTTTTAATAAAGATGTCAAGTTTTTTGGCGTTACTGATATTAAATCTGAATCATCAATTGTGAAAAATTGGTTAGACCCAATAATTTTTGCAGTTGTTGCAGCATCTATTATTCGTGGTTTCTTTTTTGAAGCCTTTACCATTCCTACGGCATCACTAGAAAAATCATTAATGGTAGGAGATTTTTTATTTGTAAATAAAGTGTGTTATGGTGCTAAAGTACCTCAAACACCTATAGCGTTTCCGTTTGCGCATCACACCTTGCCATTTACAACCGAAACAAAATCATATCTAGAGTGGATAAAAATTCCATATCTGCGTTTACCGGGTTATTCGAAACCAAGCAATGGAGAAATTGTTGTTTTTAATTATCCTGATGGAGATACGGTTGCTGTTGGCTTTCAAGACATGAGTTATTATCAATTAGCAAGAAGTATTGGCTATCAAAATGTGCATAATCCGAAATACCGGCCACCATATGGAGATGGCAACAGACAAATTGGAAAAATAGTTGCACGTCCTGTTGATAAGCGTGAGCATTATGTAAAACGTTGTGTTGGAATTGCAGGTGATAAATTAGAAATTAAAGATGGCGAACTTTATATCAATGATAAATTAAGTCCGATGCCAAACGACGCACAGCATCATTATTTTGTGAAATGTAAAGAACCTATTTTTACACCCGAATTACTGGATGATTTAGATATTTATTATGATGAAGCTAATTTACTTTCATTAGTTCCTTATGGCATAGGTGATACAACTATTGTATACTCATTAGTTGATAGGCCTGAAGGTCATGCAGATAATGATTTTTTAAACGAGTATAAAAACACGCTGAAATCAGATACTGTTTTATATAGTCTAAATCTAACCAAAGAAAAGGCTGAAAAAATTAAATCGATGACGGGCGTTTATTCTGTAAAAAAAGAAATTAAAGCAAAAGGAAAGATTGATTTAAATATCTTTCCACATAATGCTTCTTACGCCTGGAACAATGACAATTTTGGTCCAATTCTATTACCTAAAGAAGGGACAACCATCAAAATTGATACCAACACTATTTGTTTATATGAAAAAATATTGAGTACCTACGATGACGGCATACATCAAATAACCAAACAAGGATCTCAAGTTTTATATGATGGAAAACCTATTACATCCTATACATTTAAACAAGGTTACTATTGGTTAATGGGCGACAATCGCCATAATTCAGCGGATAGTAGAAGCTGGGGAGTTGTACCGTTTGATCATGTTGTTGGTCGTCCTGTATTTGTTTGGTTTAGTATGAAAGACCCTTCTAAAAATTTAGTAAGTGGGACTAATCCAATTGGCTCTTTATTTAAAAATGAACATGATGGCAAATTTCGTTGGAACAGATTTATGTGTTATGTTGGTCCAGAAGGTTTAATATCTTGGAAGATGCCAGTTGCATTATTTGCCCTACTTGCTTTTGGATATAACTTTTGGAAAAAAAGAAAAGAGAAAAAGAACGAGAAAAAATTAGTTTAACTTGTTCAATCCAGAAATATTAACCGATTTAATTAAAGTACAAATGCCTTTTGGAAGATACAAAGGCACCATACTATCAGATTTGCCAATTTCTTATTTAGAGTGGTTTCAAAGGCAAGGATTTCCTGCTGGAAGGCTTGGGATGATGCTTGCAACCGTTTATGAGATTAAACTAAATGGATTAGAAGATATTTTGTATCAACTTAAAAGAGGCGCAAGGTAAACATTTGTGAAAATTATACTAATAGAGATTTTATGGTAATTAGATATTCTAGAACCAACAAAAATAATTAGTGTATCTTTGACAAAAAATCACCAATGACAACTTTTAAAGATCTTAACCTTTCTAAACAACTTATAAACGCTCTTACTGATATAGGGTTTGATACGCCTACTCCAATTCAAGAAAAAGCATTTCCAGTAATTATGTCGGGAAAAGATGTGGTTGGTATTGCGCAAACAGGAACTGGTAAAACTTTCTCCTATTTATTACCGATCTTAAGGCAGATAACCTATTCAGAGCAAAGACAACCAAGAGTTTTAATTGTTGTTCCTACACGAGAATTAGTAATGCAAGTAGTTGGAGAAATAGAAAAGCTCAGCAAATACATGAATGTTCGTTTTGCAGGCGTATATGGCGGTGGAAACATTAACATACAAAAACAAAAAGTATATGACGGATTAGATATTTTAGTAGCTACGCCGGGACGATTAATTGATTTAACACTTAGTAGAACCTTACAGTTTAATGGTATTCAAAAATTAGTCATTGATGAAGTTGATGAAATGCTAAACTTAGGATTTAGAGCTCAATTAATTAAAATATTAGATATTCTTCCTGAAAAGCGTCAAAATTTAATGTTTTCAGCAACTTTAAATGAAGATGTTGAAATGATGATCGAAAACTATTTCACTAAGCCTGTATATGTTGAATTAATAACAAGAGGTACACCATTAGAAAAAATCATTCAACAAGCTTATCATGTGCCAAATTTTTATACAAAAGTAAACTTGCTTGAAAATTTATTGCAAACAGACACTGAATTTAAAAAAGTATTGGTGTTTGTTAAAAATAAAAAAATAGCAGATGAAATTTTTAAAGAACTAGAAACTGACTTTGGCCAAGAAATTGGTGTCATCCATTCGAATAAAACACAACCTCAACGATTTCAGGCAGTCAAACAATTTGATGAGGGGGTTCATAAACTATTAATTGCTACAGATGTTATTGCGCGTGGATTAGATTTAAAAGATGTGACCCATGTCCTGAATTTTGACATGCCATTAAAAGACCCAAACTCATACATACATAGAATTGGAAGAACAGGAAGAGCTGATAAAACAGGTATTTCTGTTAGTTTTATTACTAAAACCGATATTGACATTCAAAAATCAATTGAAACATTGATGAATAAAAAGATGACTGTTCTAGAAATTCCTGAAACAGTTGAAATCTCTATTAACTTAACTCAAGATGAAAAACCTGTTACGAGAGATAAAAACCTCAATAAAAACAAAAAACTAATCAAGCCAACTGGTGCATTTCACGAAAAATCTGAGAAAAACAAAAAAGTAAATTTAGGTGGTGCACGTAAAAGAGAAAATCAAAAACGTATTGCTGAACGAAAAAGCAGAAGACAGTATTAAAAATTATTTTCTTCTGACACTAAATTGATTGTTTCAATTGTAATTCAAATCTTTTATTTTTCTTCACTACCCTTTATAAATTAGAAATAAAAAAGGTTCAAAGAAATCTTTGAACCTTTTTTATTTTTCAAAAACTTAAAACATTACTGCTTTAAAACTTTATAGGTACGTTTAGCATCTTTAGTACTAACGGTTAAATAATAAATACCATTTGCTAATTCTGAAATGTTTATTGATTTAGTAACAAATAGAGTACCTTCGGCCTTATCTTCATAAACTAATCTTCCATCAATCGACATAACTGAAATTTGAGCATTGATATCAGAACTTGCATTAATTTCTAGTGTAAATAACCCAGAGTTTGGATTTGGATATACATTCAGTCCTAAATTACTTTCAATTTCATCAACCCCTACACAGGCATTAACGATTAATGTATCTTTTCCTAAACCACTACAACCATTTGCAGCTGTATAACTATAGTAAATAAGGTAAGTTCCTTGCCCAGCTAAATTCGCATTAAAATTAGTTCCTGAAACACCAGAACCAATGTAAGTTCCACCTGAAGGTGTTCCTTCAGATAATGCTCTGGTTGTTTCTGTAGGACAAAAACGCGTTTGACCTCCAAATATTAAACTTACAGAAGGCGAAGGTCTTGATGTCACATTAATCACATCAGATTTTTGACAAGACGTTGTATTTGTAACAATAACAGAATACGTTCCTGGCGTTCCAACAGCTAATGTAGGTGTAGTGGCCCCTGTATTCCATAAATAAGTACTTCCTGGATTGCCTGCATAGAGAGTAACTGTTTTACCTGAACAGAAAGATGTATCAGAGCCTAAAGTTACAATTGGAAATACACCTACAGTTACGACGATAGAATCTGTTTTTGAACATCCATTAGAATTTGTTCCTCTAACCCAATAATTACCAAATGTAGAAACATTAATCGTAGAAGTTATTGCACCTGTGCTCCATAAAAAACTTGCTGCAGAAGTACTCGCATTTAATGTTAATGGCAAAACACATACTGAAGTATCATTTCCTAAACTTGGTGTTGGAGTTGGCTTAATATGAATATTCACTAAATCATAACTTGTACATCCAGATTTATTTGCGCTCACGGTGTAGTTTTGAGACGCTAAAAGGTTCGCAGTCGGATTAGAAACGCTAGCAGAAGAAAGGCCTATAGCTGGTGACCAAGAATAAGTTACAACAGCAGGTTGA
>JBILCJ010000150.1:0-5783 GCA_044353195.1 Bacteroidia bacterium
AATAAAACTAATAATAGTAAAAATGAATTTGTTTTAAAATGTGGCATTATGATAAAATATCTTTTTTATTGAATTTATAAAATGCGATAGAAAGCAATACGAGAATGTGAGCTAATAGAATCGAAATAGAATAAACTATACTTTCTGTATTTAAAGGATCATCGAAAAAATAACGCCATGCTGCCATGTGAGTTGTAAATAATAAAGGTCTAATCGTATCAAAAATTGGAACATCCATTGAACCAATGATTGTAAATAATAGAATTATGCCCATTGTTGTTACGATTGGACCTATCGAATTTTCTGAAAAGCAAGATAAAGTTAATGCCAAAGTTGCCACCGTTACTAAAGATAAAAATGCTATAGAAAAACCATAAAAAAATCGCCAACTTATATCTCCTTCCTGAAATACAATTAGTCCGTCGGATTTTAAAACCATTAAATCTCCACTATCAAATAATAATTTACTTAACACAAATGACATTAAAGCCAAACATAAAATTACAATTAACGTGTAAATGCAACTTGCTAAAAATTTTGAGAATAAAATTGTACTTCGTGAAACTGGTTTTGTTAGTAATAATCTAATTGTTCCCATAGCAGATTCGCCTGACACTAAATCTCCGGTTACAAATGCAATCAATAAAGGAACATGAATGATGAGCATTTGAATAATAATATAGGCGATTAAATTCCCATTTAAAATAGTTCCTTCGAATAGGAGAGATTGTTCAAACTGACCGGTAATAAGTGAAATATAAAAACTACCGTCTACTTTCATCGCAAATAGAATAATCGCAATGATTATAATGATGCCTCCTAGTCCGATGTAACTGCGAGGCTTATAGGCAATTTTTAGTAATTCGTTGTATGTGCTTTTAAATAACATTATGAATTGATAAGTCTTAAAAAATAGTCTTCTAGTTTCCTCTTAATTTCAATTGAACTTACCTTGATATCATTATCACAAAATAATTTATTGATGATTGAAATTGATTCTATTGAAGTGTGAATGAACAGTTGAGAATCCTCCACAGTTGTTTCGCATGCAGAAAAGATTGAAGATTTTAAAATAGACAAGGCTTTATCAATCAAATCTATTTTAAATAATACTATAATTTCTTGACTATTGAGCAGTTCAGATACTTGGCCTTGCACAATAGTTTTGCCATTATTGATAATAATCATTCTATTCGCAATTAATTCTATTTCAGATAGAATATGCGATGAAATGATA
Organism: Bacteroidia bacterium; assembly: GCA_044353195.1. Taxonomy (GTDB): domain Bacteria; phylum Bacteroidota; class Bacteroidia; order B-17B0; family Aurantibacillaceae; genus UBA4416. The sequence goes on from JBILCJ010000150.1 coordinate 1,238, forward strand.
ACCGTTTTATTTTTTTCGTTTTTAAGTTGCAGAATTAATTTCCTAATATCGATAATCCCCTGTGGATCTAAACCTGTTGTAGGTTCATCTAAAATGATTAATTCAGGGTCGTGTAGTAAGGTTTGTGCAATTCCCAAACGTTGTTTCATCCCGTGAGAAAATCCACTCACTTTATCTTTTTCTCTTCCTGTTAACCCAACAAAATCAATGAGTTCATTTATTTTAGATTTTTTGATCTCTTTGCCAGAAATACGTGCAAATAGTTCTAAATTTTTTTGAGCTGAAAGGTATTTATAGAAGTCTGGCTTTTCTACAATGCAACCTATTTTGGATAAAATATAATTTCTGTCTTCAATGATTGATTTCCCGAAAAGATTTATAGTTCCACTTGTTGGACTGATTAACGATAGAAGTGTGCGAATCGTCGTACTTTTACCCGCACCATTAGGTCCTAAGAAACCAAATACATCATTTTGATAGACGTCGAAGGATACATCTTTTACAGCACAAAAACTGCCATAGTTTTTTACTAAATTTTTTACCTCTACTATTTTGGTTGTTTCCTTCAATGTTTAGTTAAAACATTTTTTAGTCCTTTTTGTTTAAAACTGAATCTATTAAAATGTGATAAAAATTAAACTATTATAACGGCAAATTGTTTTTGTAGTATGAAGGGAGTTAAAAAAGAAAATTTACCATCTAAAATATGTCCTATTTGCAAAAAGCCATTTGTTTGGAGAAAAAAATGGGAGAAGAATTGGTTGGAGGTTAAATATTGTAGCGATAGATGTAGAAATGACAATGGAAAAAAATAATCCTAAAACACTAAGGTTAATTTTAGGGGATCAACTCAATATATATCACTCTTGGTTTAAGACAATTGACCAAAACATCACTTATGTGATGATGGAAGTTAGAACAGAAACTGATTATGTTGAACATCACATTCAAAAAGTGCTCGGCATTTTTGCCGCTATGCAATCGTTTTCAAAAGAACTACAACAGAAAAAACACAATGTAATTTATTTCAAATTAAATGATAAAACCAATTTACAATGTTTTGAAAAAAATTGTAAAGAGTTAATTTCAGAACATAAATTCTTACGTTTCGAATATCAAATGCCTGATGAATACAGGTTAGATGAACTTTTAAAATCATTTTGTTCTAACTTATCAATTCCTACTGAGGTTTTTGACACCGAGCATTTTTACAGTGCGCGCCAAGAATTAGGGATTTTATTTGAAGGAAAGAAAACGTACCTCATGGAAACCTTTTACCGTTACATGAGAAAAAAACACCATGTTTTAATTGTAGATAACGATAAACCGCTTCATGGAAAATGGAATTTTGACGAGGATAATAGACAGAAATTACCTAAAACACATCATCCAATTTCTCCTTTTTTATTTTCAAATGATGTTAGTGAAATAGAAAATGAAATAAAAAAAACGACAATTAAATCAATTGGTTCTGTTGATGCCAACGTTTTTTTATGGCCGATAAATAGAGAACAATCTTTATTGCTACTCGATTTTTTTCTAAAAAATTGTTTGCAATTATTTGGGACTTTTCAAGATGCAATGGCTCCTAATGAATGGTCTTTGTACCATTCACGTTTATCGTTTTCAATGAATATAAAATTGCTATCACCTCAAGAGGTTGTTAATAAAGCAATTGAAGAATATCAAAAAAGATCTGACGAAATTGAGTATAATCAGTTAGAGGGATTTGTGAGGCAAATAATTGGTTGGCGAGAATACATGAGGGGAATTTATTGGCTTAAAATGCCTGAATATGCAAGCCTCAATTTCTTTGACCATTCCGAAAAATTACCGACTTGGTTTTGGACAGGAAAAACAAAAATGAATTGCATGAAACATGCTATTGATCAATCCTTAAAATACGCTTACGCTCATCATATTCAGAGACTTATGATAACGGGAAATTTCGCTTTATTAGCTGGCGTAGATCCTTCTGAAGTGGATAAATGGTATTTAGGAATTTATATAGATGCCTTTGAATGGGTTGAAATTACTAATACAAGAGGCATGAGTCAATTTGCTGATGGAGGAGTTGTAGGTTCAAAACCATATGTAAGTTCAGCTACTTATATCAATAAAATGAGTTCGTATTGTGCTGGATGCTTTTATGATAAAGCAAAAAAAACTGGAGATAAAGCTTGCCCATTTAATAGTTTGTATTGGAATTTTTATGATAAACATGAGACTAAATTAGCAAGCAATCCAAGAATTGGAATGATGTACAATGTTTGGAGAAAAATGCAGCCAGATACGAAGGCTGATTTGTTGCAACAAGCTGATTTTTATTTGAAACATATTAATGAATTGTAATTGAGACTTATGAAAACATCTATTGTTTGGCTTAAAACAGATTTACGTTTGCATGACAATGAAACACTTGTTCGTGCTATTGAACAGAGCGATCAAATTATTCCAGTCTATTGTTTTGATGACAATGATTACATAACAACTGATTTTGGATTCAAAAAGACGGGTAGTTTCAGGACAAAATTTTTATTAGAATCTTTGATTGATTTAGATAAAAGATTACGCGAAATGGGATCAGGATTATTAATTGCTAAAGGAAAGCCTGAAATTGAATTGATAAAACTTGTTCAGAAATTCAATGTACAAAAAGTATTTAGTAAAAAAGAAGTCGCTTATGAAGAAATTCGTACGCAAGATTTAGTTGAGAAGGAATTATGGAAAGTGCACTGTACGCTTGAAACATTTAGCACTAGCACATTGTATCATGCGCAAGATTTGCCTTTTGCTTTAAAAGATATTCCTGATGTGTTTACGAATTTTAGAAAGCAGATAGAAAAAGAGGTATCAATACGTTCTGTTTTTCAAAAACCTAATACTATTTCATCTCCAAAAATAGATTCTTTAGTTTTACCGAGCCTAGCTCAATTAGGTTTACCACATTTCGATAAAGATTGTCGTGCAGCAATTGATTTTAAAGGTGGTGAGACCGAAGGATTAAATCGATTGAAAACATATTTTTTTGAAACACAAGCAATCTCTAATTATAAAGTTACTCGTAATGGAATGATTGGGGAAAACTATTCAACCAAATTTTCACCATGGTTAGCGTTGGGTTGTTTGTCGCCACGTGAAATATATGTTGAATTAAAAAAATATGAATCCATTTATCAGGCTAACGATTCAACTTATTGGTTACAATTTGAATTATTATGGAGAGATTATTTTAGATTCATGATGAAGAAATATAAGCACCATTATTTTTTAGAATTCGGAATTAATGAAGCAAAAATAGAATCAGCAATACATAATAGTCTGCTCTTTGATAAATGGAAAAGTGGTGAAACGGGTATTGAATTTATAGATGCAAATATGAATGAATTGAATTCCACCGGATTTATGAGTAATCGAGGAAGACAAAATGTGGCTAGTTATTTTTGTAACCAGTTGCAATTAGATTGGCGTTATGGAGCAGCCTATTTTGAGCAGCAACTCATTGATTATGACGTTTGCAGTAATTGGGGCAATTGGGCTTATTTGGCTGGTGTTGGTAATGATCCGAGAGGAAAACGAGAGTTTAATATTGAGAAACAGGCAAATGATTATGATAAATTAAAAACATACAGAAATTTATGGTTGACAAAGATGTAACATGTTATTACAGCGATTTGCCTTCTCCAATGGCTTATCTAATAGAACAAGAGAAGGAAGAGGCTAAATTAAAATCTTCTAATAAATTTAGATTTGATGAAAGAGATATCAATCGGATTATTGAAATGGCATGGGAAGATCGAACGCCATTTGAAGCTATTGAATTTCAATTTGGTTTAAAAGAAAAAGAGGTGATTGAATTCATGCGTTTAAACTCATTACCATCTAGTTTTAAGATGTGGAGAAAAAGAATGAAACATCGAAAGACAAAGCATGCAGCCCTAAGAAATGGAACAGTTATCAGATTTAAATGTAATCGACAAAGAGGAACTGGTAATAAAATTTCAAAACGCTAAAATGAATAAAACGAAAAGCGTTAAACCGTTAGTCTCTTGTTAATAGTAAGTCGTCAATGAGTTTTATAACGTAGTCTAATTGTTCTTCTTTTGTAATGTCAGTATTATCTATTACTACAGCGTCCTTCGCTTGAATTAATGGATTTTCTTTTCTAGTTGTATCGTCAAAATCTCGTTTTTTTAGATTTTGTTTTACATCGTCAAAAGAGTGGAATTCTCCTTTACTACTTAATTCATCTAAACGTCTTTGAGTTCTGGTATCTTCATCCGCAGTCATAAATAATTTAAGTTCAGCGTCTGGAAATACGTGAGATCCAATGTCTCTTCCATCCATAATGACACCTTTATTTTTTCCCATTTCACGTTGAAGCATAACCATTTTGATTCTTACTTCCTTAATAGAACTAATGGCACTCACATGATTTGCAACCTCCATTGTTCTGATGTCTTTCTCTACATGTTCTTCATTTAAAAAAACTTCAGATAATTTAGTTTCCGCATTATAAACAAATGATACACTTATTTTTGGAAGC
>JBILCJ010000170.1:0-4952 GCA_044353195.1 Bacteroidia bacterium
ACGGGACTTGAACCCGTACGTCCGTGAAGACACAGGATTTTAAGTCCTGCGTGTCTACCAATTCCACCACCAGGGCATTCTTGATTAAAAGCAATCTAAATACATGCTTTTGAGCGAAAGACGGGTCTCGAACCCGCGACCTTAACCTTGGCAAGGTTACGCTCTACCAACTGAGCTACTTTCGCGATTTAACTTAAAGAACTACCAAATAGTAATTTGGAGTGCAAAGATAAGTGATTTTTTAGTTTGACAAAATTTTTTTCAATAAAATTTAGGCCCCTAATAGTCGTTTTATATCATTTAATTTCATCAAGGCTTCAACAGGCGTAAGTGTGTTAATATCAACTTTCAATAACTCGTCTTTAACTTGCTCTAAAACAGGGTCATTTAACTGAAAAAAGCTTAATTGATAGTCGGATTTAGACTTCATTTTACTCGCATCAAAATTAGATAATTGATTTTCTTCATGATCAGTAATGTCAAGCTCATGGTCTTTCTCTAATTTTTTCAAAATATCATTCGCTCTATCTAAAACTTCTTTTGGCATCCCTGCCATGCGAGCTACATGAATTCCAAAACTATGTTCACTTCCTCCCTCTTGTAATTTTCTTAAAAAAATAATTTTATTATTTAATTCTTTAACCGACACATTATAATTTTTTATACGCGAAAAATATGTTGTCATTTCATTCAACTCATGATAATGGGTAGCAAATAAGGTTTTTGCTTTATGTGTCGGCTGCGAATGAATGTACTCAGCAATGGCCCAAGCTATTGAAATACCATCATAGGTGGAAGTGCCTCGTCCAATTTCATCGAGTAATATTAAACTACGGTTACTTAAATTATTTAATATACTAGCGGTTTCATTCATTTCAACCATAAATGTTGATTCGCCTGAAGAAATATTATCACTTGCTCCTACTCGTGTGAAAATCTTATCGACGATACCTATTTCCGCTGATTTGGCCGGTACATAACAACCGATTTGAGCCATCAATGTAATCAATGCAACTTGTCTTAATAAAGCAGATTTACCGCTCATATTAGGACCCGTAATCATCATAATTTGTTGCGTTTCATTATCTAAAAAAACAGAATTACTCACATAAGTTTCATCAATCGGTAATTGCTTTTCTATCACAGGGTGCCTACCATCAACAATATTTAACCCGAACGAATCATTCATGATTGGCTTACTATAATTATTAGCTATCGCTAATACAGAAAATGACGATAAACTATCTAAACGAGCAATTAAATTGGCGTTTAATTGAATTGGAACAATGTATTCAATTAAATCATGAACTAAATTGGCATATATAGTTTGTTCTAATACTGCAATTTTATCTTCAGCACCTAATATTTTTTCTTCATAAATCTTTAATTCGGGAGTTATGTATCGTTCTGCCGTTGTTAATGTTTGCTTACGAATCCAATCCGCTGGCACTTTATCCTTATGCACATTAGTGACTTCTAAATAATAACCAAATACATTATTGTAAGATACTTTTAATGATGAAATACCAGTGCGTTCAATTTCTCTTTGTTGAATTTGCAATAAATAATCCTTCCCAGAATAAGCAATAGCTCTTAACTCATCTAATTCAACATTTACACCTTTATTAATAACATTTCCTTTGTTTAATATGATAGGCGCTTCTTCGTTTAGCTCAGCATCCAATCGGTTGCGCATTACAACACATGCATTTAATTGGTCATTAATTTTTTTGAGGGATTTATTTTCACTTTTCGAAATCAATGTTTTGACCCCTTCAATAAGTGTTAATGAACGCTTTAATTGAACTAACTCTCTTGGATTTATTTTTCCCGCCGAAACTTTTGAAATCAAACGTTCTAAATCTCCAACATCTTTGAGTAGTGTTCTTAATTCTTCTTGTTGCGATATATGTTCAATATAAAAATCAACCACTTCTAATCGCTCTTTGATTAAATCCACCTGTTTTAAAGGTAAAGCCAACCAACGCTTCAAAAGTCTTGATCCCATTGGTGTTACAGTATGATCAATGACATCTATTAAACATTTACCATTATCATGACTCGACCCAAATAATTCTAGATTACGAACTGTAAAACGATCGAGCCAAACATATTGATCTTCTTCTATGCGCGAGATAGTCGTAATGTGTTGCAATTTATCGTGCTTAGTTTCACTTAAATAATGCAGCAAAGCTCCGCAAGAAGTAATAGCATGATTAAATTGCTCGATTCCAAAACCTTTTAAAGAGTTTGTACCGAATTGCTTAATTAACGATTCATAACCGAAATCGAATTTAAAAGCCCAATCATCCAATCCAAATAAATAAAAATTTTCACCAATCAAATTAACCAGCGTTTGTCGTTTGTTTTTTTCAACTAAAATTTCATTTGGTTTAAAGGTTTGAATGAGCTTTTCAATATACGTTAAAGTCCCTTCTGCAATAAGAAATTCACCAGTAGATACATCTAAAAAAGAAATGCCTGCTTTATCTTTTTCGAAATAAATACTGGATAAAAAATTATTTGTTTTATGTTCAAGAACTTTATCGTTGAATGTAACTCCCGGCGTAACCAATTCTGTAACACCTCGTTTTACAATGCTTTTAGTCAATTTAGGATCTTCTAACTGATCGCAGATAGCAACACGATAACCAGCACGAACTAATTTTGGTAAATACGTATCTACAGAATGATGCGGAAATCCAGCTAATTCAATATGTGTGGCTTGACCATTAGCACGTTTAGTCAATGTGATGCCCAATATTTTCGAAGCTTTAACAGCGTCTTCACCAAATGTTTCGTAAAAATCGCCAACTCTAAACAGTAAAATCGCATCAGGATATTTCGCCTTGATGTCGTTGTATTGTTTCATTAACGGGGTTTCTTTAACCTCTATTGTTTTTGCCATAATCTAAAAAACTAAGGTAGGGTATAAAGAGAATGATATGTTATTTAATTTTTAACATAAAACATTAAATTGTTAGCAACATCGTCATTGCAAATAGCCATGCAGCTATTAATATTTTATTCCAGAAACACCAATATTTTCAATAGGATGCCAAGTCGTTTTAATTTCTTGTAAATCAGTAATAAAATAAGGTCCTTGTTCTTTTTCTTCACTCCAATTTTTATCCCAAATAAAAAGACGTTTCACGTTAAGTGAAGCATTTTCTCCAATTGTTTTATTGAACTCTTTTTCCGAATTAGAATTAATAACCGCATTCACATCCATGTGAGATGAAAAGTGTGTATGCAATTCTTTTCTATTTCCAGTTAAAATATTGATGACGCCTGCCGGCACATCGCTTGTTGCTAATACCTCAGCAAATGTGATGGCGCAAGTTGGTTTGTTTTCAGAAGCTAAAACAATGCACGTATTTCCTCCAACAATACAAGGTGCAATAACTGAAATTAAACCTAATAATGCCGTTGATTCATCAGCCATAATGGCCACTACTCCCATTGGTTCTGGCACTGAGAAATTAAAATGTGACGTAGCAACTGGATTAACAGAACTATGTAATTGTTGGTATTTATCAGCCCAACCTGCATAATAAACTAATCTATCAACACACTGCTCCATTTCTTTTTTTGCCTTCTGTGCTGAATAACCCAATTGTTTCAACTCTTCTAAAAATTGTTCTTTTCTACCTTCCAACATTTCAGCAATTCGGTATAAAATTTGACCACGATTAAAGGCAGGTCTTGAACTCCAAGAATTAAAAGCTCCTCTAGCTGAAACAACTGCATTTTTAAAATCTTTTCGAGAAGACAAACTAACGTTTACTGTCATGCTGTTTTTTAATTTTAATGAATAATAGCGACCACTTTCCGTGCGAGGAAATTGACCGCCAATAAATATTTTATATGTTTTTAAAACTTCTATTCGTTCCATTTTTAATTTGTTGTTTGAGTTTAATTGTTTAGTATTTTTTAGCTTCAAAAAGCTTAAACTAAAAAATCACTAACTTATTTTAAAACTTTAAATACGGCATCAATCCATGCAAACCGCCCTCTCTACCAAATCCACTTTCTTTATAACCACCAAAAGGAGATGTAGGATCAAATTTATTGTAAGTGTTTGCCCATACAACACCAGCTCTTAATTTTTGAGTCATGTTAAAAATACGAGAGCCTTTATCTGTCCATACGCCTGCACTTAATCCGTAAGGAATATTGTTTGCCTTTTCAATAACTTCTTCAATGGTTCTAAACGTTTGAATAGCTAATACAGGTCCAAAAATTTCTTCTTGAGAAATACGATGAGATTGTGAAGTATTTAAAAACAATGTTGGTTTAACAAAATAACCTTTCTTTGGAATTGAACATTGACTTTGATACATGTCAGCCCCATCATTTAATCCAATTTTTATGTACTCATTAATTTTATTCAATTGCATCTTAGAATTAATAGCACCAATGTCCGTATTCTTATCCATCGGATCACCCACAATCAAGGTTTCTAAACGATCTTTCAGTTTTTGAATCACTTCTTCCGCTACACTTTCTTGAACAAACAAACGAGAACCAGCGCAACACACATGACCTTGGTTAAAGAAAATACCATTGACAATTCCTTCAACGGCTTGATTAATTGGAGCATCTTCAAAAATAATGTTTGCCGCTTTGCCACCTAACTCAAGTGTTAATTTTTTGTCTGTTCCTGCAATAGACTTTTGTATCCATTTTCCAACAGCCGTGCTTCCAGTAAAAGCAATTTTATTGACTAAAGGATGATTTACAATAGCTGCACCTGTTGGGCCAAAACCTGTTACAATATTCACAACACCATCTGGCAAACCACTTTCTTGAATAATTTCAGCAAGCTTCAAACAGGTTAAGGGAGTCGTTTCTGCAGGCTTTAAAACAACTGTATTTCCAGTTGCCAAAGCTGGGGCTATTTTCCAAGCAGCCATTAATAATGGGAAATTCCAAGGAATAATTTGTCCAGC
>JBILCJ010000228.1:0-3203 GCA_044353195.1 Bacteroidia bacterium
AAGCACTACTAGCGGGGAATGATGTTTTGCTATTTGCAGAAAATGTACCAAAAGCAATTGAACAAATAAAACTTGCTGTAAAACGCGGTGAAATAAGCGAGGAAGAGATTGGTGTTCGATGTAAAAAAATTTTAAAAGCTAAATTTTGGTGTGGATTAGACAAAAATCCATTTATTAATTCAAAACACCTTTATGAAGATTTAAATACAAAACAATCCGACGCCTTAAATAAAAAATTAGCAGAGGCTTCTGTTACACTACTGAAAAATGAAGCCAATATTATTCCATTAACTAAAATAGATAGCTTAAAGATACTATGTGTAAGTGTTGGAGAAAAATCAGAAGATTTATTTTCTCAAACACTTAAAAAATATACCTCTTTAGATTTTATTGGAATTAATCATGATGCCAAACAAAAAGAAAGAGATTCATTATTATCAAAACTAAAAAAATACGATTTGATATTACTTCAAGTCAATAAAACATCGTATTATCCAAAAAATGATTTTGGCTGCACGCCAGAAAGTATTCAGTTAATTAGTCAAATTATAACTACTAAACCAACCATTAGTTGTTTATATTCTAATCCTTATTTAATTAATAAATTAATTGATTTAGAAAAATCCAAAGCAGTCTTAGAAGTTTATGAAAATAATAAATTCAGTCAAAAAGCTGCAGCAGAAGCTATCATTGGTGCAATTGTAGTCAATGGAAAGTTACCTGTATCAACTAATTTATTTAAATTAGAAACTGGTATTGAACTTACTAAAAAAACAAGAATACAATATGTAAATCCCGAAGACATAGGTATTTACTCAAGCAAACTTGAAGAAATAGATTCATTAGCATATTTAGGCATAAAAGAAAAAGCATTCCCTGGATGTCAAATAATTGCCTTAAAAGATGGTAAGGTTTTTTATCAAAAAAATTTCGGAAAACAAACGTACGATGTTAAATCTGAAAAAATAGATAACAACACTATTTATGATTTAGCGTCATTAACAAAAATACTATCTTCATCATTAGCCTTAATGAAATTGAACGAACAAAAGCAATTTGATTATAACGCAAACTTAAGTTATTATTTTCCTGAAGTGGATAAAACTAATAAATCAGAGTTAAACTATAAGGACATACTAACACATCAGTCGGGCTTATCGCCTTGGATTCCGTTTTGGCAAAAAACAGTAGACAAAAAACATAATTACAAAGAAGGTTATTACAGCGAGGTTCAATCCAATAAATTTCCAACACAAGTTGCAAAGAATTTATATGTTGTAAAAGATTTTAATGATTCTATTTACCAACAAATCATCACAAGTAAATTAGAAGAAACTGGTAAGTATGTATACAGTGATATCGGCTATTATTTTTCAAAAATATTAATAGAACGCCTAACTAAAACAACATTAAACAACTACGTGCAAAATACATTTTATAAACCAATGAATTTAGGACTTACCTATTTGCCACTTCAAACCTATCCAGCAAACATCATCGCACCAACCGAGTTAGATAAAAATTTTCGTAAACAGCAAATTAGAGGTTATGTTCACGATCAAGGAGCTGCATTATTAGGAGGTGTTGCAGGACATGCAGGTTTATTTGGAAACGCAACCGATGTAGCTATTATTATGCAAATGCTTTTAAATAAAGGAGAATATGGAGGCATTCATTTTTTAAATGCAGATATTATTAATCAATTTACTAGTCCTCAATACACAACAAATAGACGAGGATTGTGTTTTGATAAGCCTGAGTTTGATGATAAAAAAGACAGTCCGGTGACAAAAGAGTGTAGTTTAAAAAGTTTTGGTCATAGTGGATTTACAGGAACCTTTGCATGGGCAGATCCAGAAAACGGATTAGTTTTCGTATTTTTATCAAATCGCGTTTATCCAAATGCGGACGAAAACAAATTAGCTAAACTGGGAATACGAGGAAAAATGCACCGTAGCTTTTATGAAGCCTTACAAACCACTATTTATAATTAAGAGAATGGAAGATACTTTAAAAAATCAAAAGGAAAAAATTGTAAAATTACTTACTGAGAAATCAGTGATGAAACAAGACGTGTTTAAGAACACCCTACATACATTCGATTTATTAAAAGAATGTATAACAGAAATATCGAATACATTAATTTCTGAAGTAAAAGAAATAGATAAGCGCATTGCTGTTGAAGTACTTGGAACAAGTAGCTATACATCACAATTAAAAGTAGCTGGAGACATGCTTGAATTTTTTATGCATACCAATGTGTTTGAATTCGATAAATCTCATCCCATGTTTAAAACAAATTATATCAAACAAAATGAGTACAATTCGTATTGTGGGATCATCAATGTTTATAATTTCTTAGCTGATTCATTTAAATACAATCGTTCAGAAGATTTAGGTTATTTAGTTTGTCGCATTTTTATCAATAGAGAAAATCACTTTTTTATAGAAACAAAAGGTCCTTTAGGAATAAAATATTCAATGTTCTCATTTGAACCTATTACTAAAGAGCAGTTGATGGAAGTAGTTAATGAGTTGATTATTTTCGCCATTTCTTTTGATTTATTTACACCACCATTAGAGGCTGTAAAAGTAGTTACGGTTTCAGAAATTCAAGAAAAAATTAGTAGCATTAATTTAAGAACAGGTAAACGATTAGGTTATAGTTCGTCGGCAGGAGAAGACACTAACTTATATATTTAATTCAATGAAATTAAAGCATAACATTTTAATCATTTCGTTTATCGAAGGGGCGACCGTTATGGCTATTGAAATTGGTAGTTCAAAATTATTGTCCCCAGTTTTTGGAAGTAGTTTATATGTATGGAGCTCTGTATTAGCAATTACATTATTAGGATTGGCTTGCGGTTATTTTATAGGTGGGAAATTGAGTGAAAAAGAACACATCAAAAAAACACTTTCATTGATATTATTAATTTCTGTGGTATTTATTTTTTTGATGCCACAATTTGCTAAATTCATTGCTATCATAGCTATTCAATTGCCTTTATTACCTGCAGTTATTGCAAGTTCTAGTTTATTAATAATACCTAGTATTGTCATGTTAAGCACAACCTCTCCCATATTAATATCTTTATTAACCACTGATGTAAAATCGAGTGGAGCTAATAGTGGGAAAATATACGCGATATCAACTTTAGGTGGAATTGTGGCAACATTTATGTGTGGGTTTTATCTCATAC
>JBILCJ010000239.1:0-2892 GCA_044353195.1 Bacteroidia bacterium
ATACCAAGCTTTGGTGTAACTAATACCTTATATTTATTTAGTGCCTTCTTAAGTTGTTCTTTATTGTTGCTTCTTGAAAAAAAAAAAGATAAACTCTTTTTTTTAATAAGCATTTCAGTATTTCCTTTATTTATTTTTTTTTCTAAAAAATCACCAACTAATTCACTCATAAAATATAATAGTGATGGTATGTTAGGAAAAATTGAAGTAATAGACAAAAGAATAGATTCGAATGGAACCATTCGCTTGTTATTAGTTAATCATATTGTACAATCTGAACAAAATTTAAAAACAAAACTAAGCACATCCGATTATATACATATTATTGAAAAAAATATAGATTCTTTGCCTAACAAGAAAGCACTTGTTTTAGGTCTTGGTGCAGGTTTATCAGCAAATATGTTAGTAAAAAACAATTACAAAACCACCGCAGTTGAAATAGATGAAAGAATAATTTTTGCAGCTAAAACCTACTTCAATTTAGATTCAACCGTTCAAACAATATGTAGTGATGCAAGAGTCTATATCAATCAATGTCAAGAAAAATATGACTTTATTATGTTTGACATTTATAAAGCAGAAGAACAACCATCACACGTTATTTCTAAAGAAAGCCTTCGTAAATTAAAACTAATGTTACATAAAAACGCTTTCATTGCGATTAATACGCATGGCTACTTAGAAGGGAAAATAGGATTAGGCACCCAATGTCTATTAGCAACATTAAAACAGGCTGGATTTAATTTAAAAATTTGCACATCCAATTCCAATCCACATTATCGAAACTTAATCATTTTTGCAAGTGAGACTCCACTAAAAGAGAACTTATATGATGAAATAAATTTTTCAATAACAGATTCACTTTTAATCAATACGGATGATAAACCTGTTTTAGAGAAATTAAATGCAGAAGCAAGTAAAACATGGAGATTACACTACATTCAAAACTCTTCTTACATCAATTAATAGTAATCAACAGACAATAAAATAGTCTATTTCAAATTTAACTTGATGAAATTCATCGCATTATAAAAAGCATCATCGGCAAATGATTTACTGTATTTTGGATTACTTGGATTAGCAAAAGCATGATCCGCTTCATAAGGTCTCACTTCTAATTGTTTTTGTGCCGCATTCATATTACTTTCAAATTTATCAAGCATTTCCCTATTAATCCATTGATCTTGTGTTGGCCAAATAAAAAGGATTGGCGCATTTAACTTAGCTATTTTTGTTGCATTTTCTTCTGGTGCTCCATAATACATGACACAAGCCTTACTTTGTTTGCCAGCTAATAAAGTAGCTTGCATACTCCAACCGCCACCAAAACACCATCCAATAGTTGCAATCTTAGCGTCTTTTCCAACATGTGAAATTGCACCTTTAATAATTGATTCTGCTCTTTCTGTTTTAACCATTTGCATGTATTTTGCAGCAGAATCTTTCGTAGTTGCTATGCGCTGGTCGTACAAATCAATGGCGATAACATTCACATTTGATAATCTGTTATATATTTCTTCTGATTCCTTTTTTATATAATCATTAAGTCCCCACCATTCATGAATTACAAAAACATACGATTGAGAAGGCACTTTAGCCTTTATCTCATAAGCATGAGCCACTTTTCCATCTAAACATTTAAAAGAAATCATTGTTCCGATAGGATTTTCTAACCTAAAAGGAAGAGGATCTAAATGAGTTTTTACAAAATTTTCATCGCTGGTTAGCATTGCAAATAATTGTGTAGCATTTGGTCGTGAGCAACAATTTGATTGCGAAAAAGCATGAAAAGATACAATAGAAATTAAGCAAAATAAAGAAATGATTTTCATAAATAGTATATTTTTTAGGTCTTAAAATGACAATTCAAATATACTAATCTTAATCATTGTTTAGAACCTATTAACAGAGAATTTAACTAAACGATTTTAAATCTTTAATTCAAGCTAATTATCAGTTATTAAGTCTATCTTGATAAGCGATTTGTATAATCAAACGCTTAGCCCAATGGAAAAAGAATTTGAAATACTCATCCAAACTTTTATGAATGATAAAATTGGCATTTGTAATGACTTTTTAAGTACTGAATTATCAAATCAATTAAAAGGAAATTTATTGAAATTGATTTCAGAAAAATTAATGGTGGCAGCAGGAACAGGAAATGAAGAAACAACAAACCATGATTCTTTAATTAGAAGTGATTCCATTTATTGGTTAGACAAAAAAAACAATAATACAGAGGAAACAAAGTTCTTGAATCTCATTGAAGATTTTATAACATATTTAAATATGAGTTGTTATACAGGTATTACGACCTGTGAATTTCATTATTCATTATATGAAGCTGGTAGTTTTTATAAAAAACATAGAGATCAATTTAAAAATAATGATAGCAGACAATACTCTCTGATTACTTATTTAAATGCCGATTGGCAAAAAAAAGATGGAGGTGAATTAAAAATTCATCATTTGACTAACCCACAGTTAATTAGTCCATTGCAAGGTAAAACAGTTTTTTTTAAAAGTAATGAAATCATTCATGAAGTCCTTGAAACAAATCAAAGAAGAATGAGTGTAACGGGATGGTTAAAAAAAGATTAAATAACTTAGCTTATCCATTTTGGATTTCTTCTATCCGTTGCAGCGTCTTTAACTTTAATTTGATAAAAAGATTTTAATTTTTCAACTATATAGAAGACTTCGTCTTTATTTTTACTTTCATGAATAATTAATTTTCTATTTTTATTATAAACTAAACTCACTTGATATACCGCGCCATGTCCATCTTCAAAATCTTCAGGCACGCACCCTTCACATTTAATATATAGAGTTTTAAATACTAATATATAATCAAACTTAGGAGCCTTTTTCCACGAACCAGAAGTCATACCT
>JBILCJ010000093.1:0-8440 GCA_044353195.1 Bacteroidia bacterium
TGTTACGGTATAAGACGTTGTTGAACTTGGACTCACCAAAGCTGAACCACCTGTATAAGCATAAGTTGATGCACCTGATGGATTCATTGTGAATGAAGATCCATTACAAATAGATCCTGAATTAACTGCTACTGTTGGGTTTGCATTAACCGTTACTGATGATACAGCTGTGTTTGTACATCCTAACGCACTGGTTCCTGTTACGGTATAAGATGAGTTTGTTGATGGACTAACAATGGCTGAACCTCCTGTATATACATACGTGGATGCGCCTGTCGGATTCATCGTGAACGATGTTCCATTACAAATAGATCCTGAATTGACTGCTACGGTTGGAACTGCGTTAACAGTAATAGTATTTACAATTGAACCGATGCAACCTAAAGTACTTGTACCAGATATTGTATAAGTAGTATTGACAGTGGGGCTAACAACGTTTGAACCACTTGAATAGGTGTAAGTATTTGCACCTGTTGCAGACATAGTAAATGGATTACCTGCACAAATAGAACCTGAATTGACCGCTAAAGTTGGTATAGCATTTACAGTTACGTTTGAAACAGCTGTATTTGTGCAACCTAAGGCATTGGCTCCTGTTACAGTATAAGATGTATTTGAAATTGGACTTACTATTGTAGTTCCACTTGAATAAGTATAAGACGTGGCACCTAATGCAGACAAGGTAAATGATTGCCCATTACAAATTGAACCCGAATTAATCGAAACCAAAGGATTTACATTAACATTAACAACAATTGGAGAACGAGGACTTTCTGTACATGTATTAGTCGTTGAGGCGTAGTATGTGTAGGTGCCTGGACTTAATGTAGGTGTTATTATTGTTGTGCCAGAAGTTAAAACCGTCGTACTTGTTGTAGTAGCAAACCAATTTATTGGACCACTTGAACTTGCACTTAAAGTTGCATTACTATTTGCGCAAATATTCAAATTAACTGCAGGGGTATTATTAGTTGGAGCTAAAGGAGTATTACAAAAACTTGATAAATTGACAACGCCGTTCCAAATTTTGACAGAACTAACTTTTCCAGATGGAGAATTTTCACCTCCGCCTCCTCCGAAATCATCATGAAATAGACGTATCCGATGATTTAATCCAACTGTTACAAAAGTGGCCATAGCAGCTGCATCTGAAAATGTAAACTGAGATTGAAGAGTACCACCTGAAAAAACAGAAAGCTGACATGCCTGGGAAACTCCGTTTCTAGTAAATAAAAAGGTGTTTAAGACATTTGGTGCAAATGTAAAAGTACCGGAACCACTTACAGGCCAAAAATATAATAAAGCTGGGTTTCCAACTAAATAAGCCCCATTCTCAGAAGTCTGATTTTTAAAATCAATTATTTTCCTCCAACCACCAGCTGATCCAAATGAAAACTCTATTGCTATTGAATAATTAGTAAACGTAAAAACTGATGATGGAACATCAATTATAATTCCACCTCCTGGATTTCCTATAGCAGTAAAACTGAGCACTCCACTTGAGTAACTTGTAGCAGAATTATTATACAAAGAGCAAGTTGATACTGCTAAATTATCACTTAGGTTGTTATTAAAATCGAATTGACTTATCAGCGTTTGACCGTTTACAGATTTTAAACCTATCATGAATACTCCGAATAAAAAAATTACAAAGTTTGTTTTAATTGTTTTCATTATTAATTATTTTATGAATTATAAAATTACATGAAAAAACCAACACAAATGGCTATTTGCGGTGAATAAGCATAATCAGTCGGGGAATACACGGGAAATAATATATACCTAACAATTAAATGATAATAAATCTACTTAATTAATTTTTAGTTTGACAAAATTGAATAAATTCAAAAAAGTATTTGAAATCTAAATATATTTCAGACTGTTCGTGTTCTGAAGAGCCTCAGGATTTATTTGCAGGAAAATTAAATCGGTCATAAAATAAATTTAATTTTTCTTACAAACCAATTTAATTATCTTTTTCATCATTATAATAATTCAGCTTACCACAGAATATATAACCGAGTAGAGAAAATTATTTTTTATTCCTTCTGTTTTTTTCTTTGATGATTAAACCTAACTCTCTTCCGGTTTGTCCTTTAACAGAAGTATTCTCTTGAGCTCTACGAATTAAATAAGGTAACACTTCTTTAACTGGACCATAGGGAACATATTTAGAAACGTTGTACCCTGCAATTGCTAAGTTGTAACTAATGTGATCACTCATTCCCAATAATTGAGAAAAATAAATTCGTTTATCATTGCTAGAAACTGCGTATTTATTCATTAATTCAACCAAATACAAACTACTTTTTTCATTATGAGTTCCTGCGCACAAGCCCATCATATCAATGTTTTTTATACATTCTAATAAAGCTAAATTGTAATCAATGTCTGAACTTTCTTTGTCTTTATGAATCGGTGAATCGTATTTTTTTTCACCTGCACGTTCACGTTCTTTTTCCATGTAGGCACCACGCACTAATTTGGCTCCCACATGAATATGATTTTGCTTCGCGTTTGCAATCGTTGTTTTTAAATAATCTAATCTATCATGTCTATACATTTGAAATGTATTGTAAACAATAGCTTTCTCTTTATTAAATAACAACATATTTGAATTAGCCAAATCATCAATGGCTGGCTGAATCCAACTTTCTTCTGCATCAATAAAAATAGCTTGATTTGCTTTAAATGCTTCTTCGCAAATTAAATGAACACGCTGCTGAACTCGCTCAAATTCTTTTGTTTCACTATCAGACAAAGATTCATTAGCGCTAACATTTATTAATAAATCAAACCGAGCTAATCCCGTTACTTTAAATACACAAAACGGAATATGTTCATTGTGTTTAGCTTTATGAATGGTTTCAATAGTTTCTTTCAAACATGCATCAAAATCTTTTTCACTTTCTTTTCCTTCTACACTATAATCCAAAATTGTTCCAATGCGATACTTTCCTAATTCAGAAATAGTTTTATCACATTCTTCAATATTTTCACCACCTACAAACTGCTTAAAAATAGTTGATTTAATTAATCCTTTAAATCCAATATTCAATCCTAAGGGCGCCAATTTTGCTGAAACATTTACCAACGAAGGATTTCCAACCATTTTAAACAACCAATAAGAGCGATTTAAATCAAAGTTTGTTTTGCCTTTAAAAGCATTTTCTGTATTATCAAAAGAAATCATGGTTTCTAGTTTAGTTTTAAAGCTGTGAATTTAAGCAAAGTTTTGGAAGTTTTGAAAGGTTAATATTTCGCAAACTGATAAAAATAATAGTACTTTTGTATATGCTTGTAGCCGATTTAATAACTGATGAAATTCCACCATTAAAACAAACTGATTCTATAGAATTAGCGTTGGATTGGATGGAACAATTTAAAGTGTCACATTTAGCTGTTGTAAAAGGTAAAGAATTGATTGGATTAGTTTCCGAGCATGATTTGATTGATTATCAAAATCCAACAGAATCGATTGAGCAATTAAAAACACCCTTACTCAAACCAATTATTCATAATTACCAACACACGTATGACTTGTTAAAGTTAATGATGTCTTTTAATCTTACACTGATACCTGTTTTAGATGACAAAGAACTTTACAAAGGATGCATTACTCTTAAAGGACTATTACAAAATATTTCTACCATGGCCTCTGTTCAAGATCCAGGTGGTGTCATTGTATTAGAAGTAAATCAAGTCGATTATTCATTAGCCCAAATTTCTAGTATCATAGAAGGTAATGATGCGAAAATTTTAAGTTGTCATGTATCGTCATTACCTGATAGCACAAAAGTTGAAGTGACATTAAAAATAAATGTAGAAGATCTATCTCGTATTTTACAAACATTTAATCGTTATAATTACTTAGTTAAAGCATCGTTTCAGCATACTGATTTTAGTGGCGGTATGAAAAACAAACTCGATGAATTTTTACATTTTCTTAATATTTAATAACAATAGAGAATGACAATAGCTGTATACGCTCGTAATACAAAAGACAATTTTTCAAGTTATCTCGAACAATTAATTGTGTTAGCTGAAATTGAAAACTTCAAAATTGTTGTTTATAAACCCTATTTAGATTTTTTAAATCAAACCTCCAATGTACCGTATGTTCTCAATTGCTTTTCAACTTCAGAAGAATTAATTGCCACCACTGATATTGTTATTTCATTGGGTGGTGATGGAACAATGCTTGAAACACTTGCCTTTGTTAGAAAATCAGGGATACCTGTATTAGGTGTAAACACAGGTCGATTAGGTTTTTTAGCCACTGTTTACAAAGAAGATTTTGCGAAAGCTTTGCAACTACTGACTAAAGAAAAATACACATTAGATAAAAGAGAATTAATTGAATTAGAAAATAAACATTCTGAATTTAGTGGTTTGAATTATGCTTTAAATGAATTCACCATCCATAAAAAAGAATCGAGTGCAATGAT
Organism: Bacteroidia bacterium; assembly: GCA_044353195.1. Taxonomy (GTDB): domain Bacteria; phylum Bacteroidota; class Bacteroidia; order B-17B0; family Aurantibacillaceae; genus UBA4416. The sequence continues at coordinate 4,449 of JBILCJ010000093.1, forward strand.
CAACATTGATACATTTGTTGATGGTGTATTTTTAAACTCCTATTTTGCAGATGGATTAATTGTATCTACACCAACAGGTTCAACGGCTTATTCATTAAGTTGTGGTGGACCTATTATGGTTCCTGATTCTGAAAATTTCATTATTACCCCAATTGCTCCGCATAATTTAAATGTAAGGCCAATCATTATTTCTAATCATAAAACATTGAGTTTTAAAGTAAATGGGCGTAGTGAAAGTTTTAACGCTTCCTTAGATTCACGCTCCATTACTTTAAAAAACAATTTGGAATTAGTGATTAAAAAAGCTGACTTTAAATTCAATTTAATTAATTTAGAAGGACAACATTTTTTTGAAACACTTCGAAATAAATTACTTTGGGGTATCGACAAAAGACACTAATTGTGTTTTCTTATTTTTAAATTTCAAAAAAAACAAAACCTCATATCTAAAGGTTTCGTATATTTACAAAAAACAGGTTCGTTTCATCGCTCTTAATTTTAAGGGAGGAAAGTCCGGGCAACACAGAGCAATATGCCATTTGAAAAAGTGGGTACGTCAATAGGAATATAACGTAACAGATAGTGTCGCAGAAAACCAGGTAGCCTTAAGCAATTAAGGTCATAGTGAAAATGTGAGGTAAGAGCTCACATGCGTAGTTAGTAATAATTACACAGGACAAACCTCTTATGTTGTAAGGCCATGTAAACTTTAATTTTGTGGCTGCTCGCTGCAATAACTTCGGTTATATTAAAGAGGGTAGGCTGCATAGATAAATGATGAAAGTTCTGCTTGCAGAAAACAGAACCCGGCTTATAGAACCTGTTTTTTATTTTAATTATTAGTATTTAGGATTTCTATTTAACAACGCATGGATTTTGAACTAACCAATTACGATCTGTTATCAAATTACAATTTATTTGTACTCATTGGATTAGCTATTACTGCTTTTATTTCAGGATTTATAGACGCAGTTGTTGGAGGTGGTGGCTTAATTCAAATTCCTTATTTACTCATCTCATTTCCAAAAATGCCTTTGCCAATGATGTTTGGCACCAATAAAATTGCTGCGCTTGCAGGCACATCCATTGCCGCATTCAAGTATGCGAAAAAAATAACGTTTAATTATAGATTGCTGTTTATTATTTCGTTAAGTTGTTTTATAGCCTCCTATTTTGGGGCAAAAATTGTAAGTCGTATCGATGCTAGTTTATTAAAACCAATTATTCTTGTTGCATTAATAGTAATAGCCATTTATACTTTTTTAAAAAAGAATTTAGGCTCTGTTGAAACGAAAACACTATCACTAACTAAACAAATGATTTATGGGGCTGGCATTGGACTCATTGTTGGCTTTTACGATGGCTTCTTCGGTCCTGGAACGGGAAGCTTTTTTGTTTTAGGATTTGTTATCATTTTAGGATTCGATTTCTTGAAGGCTTCTGCCTATTCAAAAATTGTAAATTGTGTGACAAATATTTCAGCCCTTACTGTATTTATTAATCAAGGTAATTATATTTTACCATTAGCCATTTTACTGGCTGTATTTAATGTGACAGGAAGTTTTATTGGAAGTTCGTTAGCTTTAAAAAATGGAAATGGATTTGTTCGCGTATTTTTTTTAATCATTGTTTCTATAATGATTTTAAAATATGGGTATGATATCTTGTCCGCTTATTTTTAAGATTCGTTAAACAATTTTTCTACGCTAAACATTTCATCACGTAATCTAGCAGCCTCCATAAAATCCATTTCTTTAGAAGCACGTAACATAGCTGTTTTTAGTTTAGTCATTTGTTTTTTTAATTCATCCTTGCTCATGTATTTAACAACAGGATCTGCGGCTGCTGTATAACTATCACTATCCACATAAGTCATCACTAATTTTCCATTATAAGTAACTTCTATACCATGATCGTGTGGTTGACTTATTGCTTTTTTACCCGCTTGCTTTGGTGTAATACCATTTTTATAATTATACTCAATTTGTTTTTTTCTTCTTCGTTCTGTTTCATTAATCGTCACCTGCATACTATCCGTCATTTTATCAGCATACATGATAACTCTTCCATTCACATTACGCGCCGCCCTACCCGATGTTTGGACTAAACTTCTCACATTTCTTAAAAAGCCTTCTTTATCAGCATCTAAAATACAAACCAACGACACTTCTGGTAAATCTAAACCCTCTCTTAATAAATTAATGCCTATTAACACATCAAACATACCAACACGTAATTGACGTAAAATTTCAATCCGTTCTAAAGTATCAACTTCGCTATGAATATAACGACAACGAATTTTCAATTTGGTTAAATATTTTGACAACTCCTCTGCCATCCGCTTAGTTAGCGTCGTTACTAAAACACGCTCATCTTTCTCAACCGTCTTATGAATCTCATCCAACAAATCATCCACCTGATTAGCACTTGGTCGAACCTCAATAATTGGATCTAAAATTCCAGTAGGACGCACTAATTGTTCAACAATCACACCTTCAGCTTTTTCTAATTCATACTCTGCTGGCGTTGCTGAAATATAAATGGCTTGATTTATTAGGCTCTCGAATTCTTCAAATTTGAGTGGGCGGTTATCAAAAGCAGAAGGCAATCTAAAACCGTATTCGACTAAATTTTGTTTACGAGAATAATCGCCGCCAAACATGGCTCTAATTTGAGGAATGGTAGCATGACTCTCATCAATCATAATGACGTAATCATCCGGAAAATAATCCATCAAACAAAAAGGACGAGTACCAGGTTGTCGGCCATCCATGTATCTCGAATAATTTTCTATCCCACTGCAATATCCTAATTCACGCATCATTTCCAAATCGTAATTCACACGCTCTTCAATACGCTTAGCTTCTAATTCTTTACCTTGCGATTTTAGAAATGCAACGTGTTTTACTAAATCTTCTTGAATAAGAATCATTGCTTTCTCTAACGTATCGGGAGCTGTTACAAAAATATTAGCTGGATAAATAGTGAAGGCGTCAAACTGTTTAATAATCGATCCATTTTTATCATCAAAAGTTTCGATGGATTCAATTTCATCGCCAAAAAAACAAATTCTGACACTGTAATCTGCATACGACAAACTGATATCGACTGTATCTCCTTTCACTCTAAAGGTACTACGCTTAAACTCTTCGGTCGTTCGAGAATATAATGCATTGACTAATTGATGTAAAAATTTATTACGAGAAATAACTTGCCCAACAGAGATACTAATAATGGTTGATTTAAAATCAGTAGGATTTCCCATACCGTAAATACAAGAAACAGAACAAACAACAATCACGTCTCTCCTACCCGATAATAAAGCAGAGGTCGCACTTAAACGTAATTTTTCAATTTCGTCATTGATTTGTAAATCTTTTTCAATGTAAGTTCCTGTCGTTGGCAAAAAAGCCTCTGGTTGATAATAATCATAATAACTGACAAAATATTCGACAGCATTGTCAGGAAAAAATTGTTTGAACTCACTATACAACTGTGCAGCCAACGTTTTATTATGACTCAAAATCAAGGTAGGCTTATTTATGTGTTGAATGACATTAGCAGCGGTAAACGTTTTTCCAGAGCCAGTTACACCAAGTAATACTTGATGTTTCGTTTCATCTTGCAAACCTTCAACCAATTGCTTAATAGCAGTAGGTTGATCACCCGTGGGTTGAAATTCAGATATAAGTTTAAATGACACGTTATAAAGATAATGTATAAATGGGAAAACTCATCGAATCAATCAAAACAAAAAAGAGTTAACCTTTGATGCTTCGAATGATTTCATCCAGTTGCGCCATGTCTTTACACTTCACTTCACGGGCTTTTGAGCCTTCAAATTGTCCAATAATTCCAGCTGCTTCTAACTGATCTACAATTCTACCCGCGCGGTTATAACCTAATTTTAATTTGCGTTGTAAGAATGAAGCTGAACCCTGTTGAAACTGAACAACTAATTTTGCTGCATCATCAAACATTTTATCACGTTC
>JBILCJ010000138.1:0-6156 GCA_044353195.1 Bacteroidia bacterium
TTTTTTCTGCTTCAGGTGTATCAACAAATGCGCATTGAATACGAATTAAATCATTACCGGTACTCAATAACATATCACCTCGTCCAATTAATTGTTCTGCTCCACCAGCATCTAAGATGGTTCGTGAATCAATTTTACTTGTAACCCTAAAGGCAATACGCGCAGGGAAATTGGCTTTAATAGTTCCTGTAATAATGTTAACAGATGGACGTTGCGTAGCAATAATTAAATGTATACCAATCGCTCTAGCTAATTGAGCCAAACGTGCAATTGGTGTTTCTACTTCTTTACCAGCAGTCATAATTAAATCAGCAAACTCATCGACAACCAAAACAATGTATGGTAAATATTTATGTCCTTCGTTTGGATTTAATTTACGATTAATGAATTTAACATTGTATTCTTTAATATTACGCACTTGTGCATCTTGTAATAAGGCATAACGGTTATCCATTTCAATACATAAGGAATTTAATGTATGAATAACCTTTGTATTATCAGTGATAATAGCTTCTTCGGAGTTTGGAAGTTTTGCTAAAAAGTGACGTTCTATCTTATTAAACAAGGTTAACTCTACTTTTTTAGGATCAACCAGTACAAATTTAATTTGAGCAGGATGTTTTTTGTAAAGTAACGAAACTAAAATAGCATTTAAACCAACAGACTTACCTTGTCCTGTTGCACCTGCCATTAATAAGTGAGGCATTTTTGCTAAGTCAGCAATAAAAATTTCATTATTAATGGTTTTACCTAATGCAATTGGTAAATCGTGTGTGGTGTTTTGAAATTTTTCGGAAGCAATGATGTTTCTCATCGGCACCATTTCTGGTGTTTGATTTGGAACTTCAATACCAATGGTTCCACGTCCTGGAATTGGAGCAATGATACGAATACCTAAAGCGGCTAAACTTAAAGCAATATCATCTTCTAAGTTTTTAATTTTAGAAATACGCACACCAGGCGCTGGTACAATTTCATACAATGTCACGGTTGGTCCAACAGTTGCAGAAATTCGTTCGATTTCTATTCCGTAGTTTTTAAGCGTTTTTACAATTCTATCTTTGTTGGCAACAAGCTCTTCATTATTTACTTTTCCATTACCAGTTCCGTAATCAATGAGCAACTCTGGACTTGGAAATTGATAATGACCTAAATCAAGTGTTGGATCGTATTGACCAAACTCTTCAACTAACATAGCCGCTTTGATTTCATCGTCTAATGTGATTTGATTGATTTGAGGTTCTTCCTTTGCAAACTCAGGCTCTGAAACTAATTCATCTGCACTTGGATTTACAATTTCAAATTCTAAATCTTTTGTAACTGTTTGTTCAGCCTCCATTGGCAAAATATCAAAATCAACACTATCCGACACTTCACTAACGGCTTCTTGCTCTGCAACTTCTTGTAAAGTATCTTCGGAAACAGTCTCAGGATTTTTAGTTATGACTTCATAAATAAATGGTTCTTCTGATTCATCCTCAGTTATTACTTTTTCTTTCGTTGTATCATAAACAGTAGTTGCATGAGGATTAATTGAATTATGATACACGTCATTCAACTCGTCTTCAATCAAATTTTCGTTATCTAAACTAGGAATCACATCTTTTTTAATTTTAAAGGACATGTTTATACTTAAAACTAAAAATGATAACATTGCCACTACTAATACCACAATTGTTCCTAAAGCACCGACGTAATTAGTTAACTCTTGACTCCAGATATAACCATAACCTCCACCTAAATAATATAATTTATCATGAAATACAAATGAACTTGTAATGCTCAACCAAACCATGATAAATAACCATTTAGCATTAAACAAAGAAGGTTTTGAAAATTGTCGTCCAATTAATTTTTGAACGCCATAAATAACTAAAACTGGCACTAAAATAAATGAAGAAACTCCAAACCATTTGTACATAAATAAATAAGAAGCGAGCGCTCCAAATTTACCTAACCAATTATAAACCTTAACATCAGGAGCGAAAAAATTTGCCAAATCCGCTACTTTATCTTGGTCCAAATGATTATTACCTTGATGCCAAATAATAATATATGAAATACAAGAAATTAAAATAAAAACACCACTCGCTATTAATAATAATCCGATTAGTTTTTGGGTACGTTCATTTTGATATATTTCAACGGCCTTTTGCCAACGTTCTCTATAACTCAAACTAGGTTCTGTATTTTCTTTTTTAGATTCTACTTTTTTTTGAGAATCAGCTTTAGAAACTTTTGATTTATTTTTTGTGCTTGAAGTAATTGTTTCTTCAATATCATTTTTACCAACCACATTTGAATCCATCACAGTTTCATCAACGGGTTTTTCTCTGAATTTATTTTTTGCTGTTGCCATGCTTATATCTAATAAATGTAACGCAAAGGCTCCACTGAAAATAAGTTAAATAGAAATGTTTTAAACTTTGAAATGTTTAAAATGGAATACGAAAAACGCTGATGTCAAAGATTCGAAAGGATTTTTGTTTGCCGAAAAAAACCAAAAGGATTTCTGTTTCAATTAAAACTTAAATAAAACTGAAATGGCCTAGCCCCGATTGAAGCGGCATCCTTTTTGCCTTTATTTCAAAGGTAAAAAGATATAGCGGAAAGCGGGAAAAAGCTTCAAAAACTAAATAACAGGAATAGATTCAATAACTTCAATGCCCACAAAACCATCTTCAGTTAAGTGATTAGGAGTGATAGAAGTTAATTTATTAACTAAGGCTTCATTAAAAGGGTGTGCAATTTTCAAATAGTTTTCTGTAAAGCCATACATCGTTCCATTTTTATTTTCGTGTTCAAATAAAACTGTAAAAGATTTATTTAAATTTTGCTCATAAAAATGTCTCAACTTTTTTGCAGATAAAATTCGTAACATTTTATTTCTGCGTTTCCGTTCACTCATGTCAACAGCACCAGCTAAATGAATCGCTTCTGTGTTATCTCTTTCACTGTATGTAAACACATGTAAATACGAAATATCTAATTCGTTTAAAAAACGATACGTTTCATTAAAATGTTCTAATGTTTCACCTGGAAAGCCAACAATAACGTCAACACCAATGCAACAATGCGGCATTAATGCTTTAATTTTTGATACGCGTTCTTGATACAACTCTTTTTTATATCGGCGTTTCATTAATGCTAAAATGTCATTACTTCCGCTTTGTAAAGGAACATGAAAATGTGGTGCAAAGTGCTTGGATTTTGCCACAAATTCTATTACCTCGTCTTTTAATAAATTTGGTTCAATGCTCGAAATCCGAATGCGCTCAATACCTTCAACGTTATCGAGTGCTTGTACTAAATCTAAAAAATTATATTCTTTTCGTTTTTTAGTTTCTAAATAGATGTCAATTCCATAACCAAAATCCCCTAAATTTACTCCAGTTAAAACAATTTCTTTCACACCAGAATCTGCAATTTTTTTGGCGTTAGCCACAGCATTTTCTAAAGTGTCACTTCTACTCTTTCCTCGAGCTAAAGGTATTGTGCAAAATGTGCAACTGTAATCACAACCATCTTGCACCTTTAAAAATGAACGTGTTCTATCTCCTGCCGAAAATGAACCTTCAAAGGTATGAACATCAGAAATTTCGCAATTATGAATGTGCGTGTGCGTATGTTTTCCAGTATGAGAAATATAATTTAATAATTTAAATTTTTCGGAAGCTCCTAGTACAACATCAACTCCTTCAATATTCGAAATTTCATCTGGCTTTAATTGGGCATAACATCCAACAACAGCAATAAAGGTTTCTGGATTTTTTGAAAGCGCTTGTTTGACAATTTGCTTACATTCTTTATCTGCATTTTCGGTCACTGAGCATGTGTTTATAACGCACACATCGGCACCTTGTTCCATAGCAACCTTAACAAAACCTTTTTCTTGCATTAACCGTGCGATGGTTGATGTTTCTGAAAAATTAAGTTTACAACCTAACGTATGAAATGAAACGGTTTTTCCTTGAAATGGCATGGCGCAAAGATAAGATATTTTTAGGGTAAAAAAAAGTTTGAACCTTGTCAGCACTTTTTAATTACCCAACTATCTTGTAAGATAGTTAGTATACGGCAACTGAAAGCTCATAAGCATTAAAAAACTAATTCCTTTTTTTTGAATGCAAAAAAGAAACCACCAAACACGCCTGCTAAAACTAATAAAGAACCAATTAAAGCAATGCTATTTCCTGTTTTATAAACCGTTGGTTCAAACTTAAATTCTACTTTATGCTTTCCTGCTGGTATTTCCATGCCACGCAATACATAATCCACGCAAGTGTGCGGTGTTAATTTGCCATCAATATAAGCATTCCAACCCTTTGGATAATAAATTTCAGAGAAAACTGCAAAACCTTTTTCTTTTGTATCAGCTTCATAAACTAAATCATTTGGCTTGTAAGATTGTAAGGTAATCTTACCCGAATTGTTATAACTAGCAGCAACCGTTGCTAACTCTTTATTTTTTTGCTGAAGAATAATATCGCGTTTAGTGTTTATGGTATGTAAACCAACAATTTCAGAATCAGGACTTGACACCACTTTTACATTTTTAATAAACCACGCATTGCCGTTGGTTGTTTTATTTTCAATTGGAATGATAGCATCCTTGGTTGGTAGTAAAATATATTTGGTGTTCAACATATTCAATACACCTAATTTAGCCGTTAAAATTTGCATCAACGAATCACTTTGAGCAGATGTATTAATATCTTGATAAAAGGTTTTTATTTCACCGTCAATATGATGATCGATAATTTCTTGGTACTTTCTCAATTTAGCACCATGATATCCTCCAATGGATTTATGATAATATGAAGTTGTTGCATCGTTAAATGGAGATACTGATAAATTTAAAACTCTAAAGTCTAACTCTTTATCTGCCAACAACACTTCATCGGCTGGTGTTTTTTGTGGAGGTGCATTGTACATGGACTTTGAAACAAAATTTTCTTTATTCAAATAACGAAATGCCACTGGCCATAAATCAGCAACCATAAATATCGCCAATGATATATATAATAATTCTTTACTTAATTTCTTCATTAAAAATAAAAATAAAAACAACGCAGCTAGTGCTATAAATATAGCAGAACGACGTGCATCACTTTTAAAAATGGCTTCACGTGCTTTGGATAAATTAGTTAAAAAATCAGGCATAAAGGCTGAAATTTGTGCGGCGTCAGCACCACTTTGTCCAAATTGATTGGCGATTTGTGTTTCCTCGCCTTCAGGAATAAATGAATTGGTAAGGCTTGGCATAAAAGCACTAATCAAACAAAAACCACCAATAACCGCTACTGAAATAATTACTATTTTTTTAATATCAATAAGCTTAGATGTGAATGGTAATTTGACCTGCTCTCCTTTTTCTACTAACTTAATAAATTGATTAATTGCTAATACCGCTAACAACGGTATCGTTAATTCGGCAATAATTAAAATCATGGATACCGCTCTAAATTTATTATAACCTGGAACAAAATCCATAAATACAGATGTTAAGCCCATGAAATTTTTTCCCCATGATAAGGCAATTGATAAAAGTGTTGCTAATAACAAAGCCCATTTAATTGGATGATCAATGATAAACAAACCTAAAAAAGCTAATAACATGACAATAGCTCCAATATAAACTGGTCCGCTTGTAAATGGCTGTGTGCCAAAATACGCACTACTACTAGCCACTTGTTCTCGCATTTGGCCATCCACCACTTTTAAAGCATCTTTATCAGCGTTTCCAATAGCGGCCGAAGGACCTCCTTTAAAATCAGGGATTAATAAAGTTCCTGTTTCTCCAACACCATAACTCCATTGTGTGGCGTAATCTTTGTCTAAGCCTGAAGTAGATATAGAACCTTTACTTTTTCCGCTTGCATCAATCGTTAATTCTGATTTACCACGAATGGTATAATTTCCATACTCGTATGTAGCTAATAAATTACCAGCATTTGGTAAAACGCTCATTAATGTGGCTCCTATAAAAAGTGCAGTTGCGATAAAAAATGGTTTTAAGTTCTTTTGCTTGAAAGCATACATCCCATAACTCAAAATAACTAAACCAAATAACATAAATCCATAATAAGAAATTTGAACGTGATTAGCATTTAACTCCAATGCCATGAATAATAACGTAACAGCAAATCCAAGCCA
>JBILCJ010000147.1:0-5896 GCA_044353195.1 Bacteroidia bacterium
TAAAACAATACCTCCTAATGTGGGTGCTAAATAACCAATAGCATTTGCTTTAGAATTATGTCCAGCTTCTAATATGATATAAAAATAAGATGAGAATCCGTAAGCTAAAGCACCAACAATAGCGAGCCAAGGGTTAATTTCTAAACATACTAATAAGATGAAAAAACCGAAGAAATATAAAAACACATATCCACTTGGATGCGGCATGTATATGTGAAATGCTCTATCAATATTATTCAACCAATTGCCCGGATACTGCGTTGAAATTTGATAAGCTGGCATTCCCCCAAACATTGAGTTTGTCCACAAAGGCTCGGCATGCTCTGTATTCCTGAACTCTGTAGCTTCTTGAGCCATTCCTTTAAAACGAACAATATCACCCTGCATTAATGTTTTACCAGAAAACATCGGACTAAATTGTATCACATTAATAATGGCGAATAATACAATTGCAACTGCATACGGAAGGTATTTTTTTAAATTCATTGGTCGTTTAGTTTTAAAATAAATGTAATACTATTTTTTAAAATTAGATTAAGCTCATGCAAAAATAATAACGAATAAGCGAATGAATACTTAAGTAGAAAGATTATCGGCTAAATACACCTTGAGTTTATCCTCACCCCATTTTTGTTCAAGGCTTATTAAATTTTTGGCATCCACAAAAGGCGTTGGTTTGTTATGAACCGTAATACGAATGAAATGATGGATAAATGTTCCAAGCGCAATATGGCAAGGCTTTATATCACCTACTTCTAAGCTTCTTTTTTTAGTACGAACGTATAAATCAAAATCAGCAGCTTGTATTTGCTCATCCCATAAACCAATTTTCGCAATAGCGCTTCTTTTTATAAAAACTGTATTACCAACAAACCCTTCAACAACTTGATACTTAAATTCGTTAAACCTTTTATTGCAAAATGAATTCCAATTACCATACATCAATTTGTGCATCAAGACATATTTCTGAGGATTGTTCGGAAAGAGATTCACTAAAAATTTAATCACGCCCCATTTCTTTCTGATGCGTTTTGTTTTTACTAAACTTTCAATTCTTTCAATGCCGCAAGAGGTAACCACTTCAAGATGATTTAATTCAGCCGTCTTTAGCAAATTTTCATCCCAATTTGGGGATACAATGATGTCATTATTTAAAAAAAACAAATCATCTGTTGTGGCCTTTTCAATACCCCTATTTTGAGAAACAGGATAAGAAAAATTTTCTTTATTTCTAATAACAATAGCACCATTTTGTTCGAAGAATTCTGCACTTCCATCAGAGGATGCATTATCAATAATAATTAATTCGAAAGGATTTTTGGTGTTTTTTTTCAAAAATGATAAAAAGACTTTATTAATCTCAATACCGTTATGAATTGCTGTTATTATGCTAATCATTAAATTATAAATGCTAAATTTACAAAAATAAATTAATTTATCAGCTATTTAAACTTTATTCGTAAAATTAGCAACATTTGTTACTATGAAATTATTTTTCAGAATTTTAGGCTACTCTAAACCTTACCCAGCCTATTTAATACCATACATTATTTTTACGGTGTTTGCTATTATTTTTGGAGTTCTCAATTTTGGTATCTTAATTCCTTTACTAGATTATTTATTTAATCCTGAAAATAGTATTAAGGTTGTTAATGAATTACCTTCATTTAGTTTATCGTCCAATTATTTTAAACAATTATTAGATTACTTTACTTATCAATTTGGTGGAGAAGACAAACAAAAAGCCTTACTCGTTATGTGTATGGTTATTGGTATTTGCGTGTTTTTATCAAATGTGTTTAAATACTTATCACAATACGTTTTAACGAAAGTAAGAACGAAATTAGTTTACAATTTAAAAGAAGCTCTTTACGAAAAAATAATTCGTTTAGATATGGGCTTTTTTACCAGTTCGAAAAAAGGTAATTTATTGTCTATTATTTCAACGGATGTTCATGAAATAGAAAACTCCATTGTTGGCAGTATTCAAGTGGTTTTTAGAGAACCTTTTGTAATTATTTCTTATTTCATTTTATTGTTTTCTATTTCAGCCAAGCTAACTTTATTTTCAATTATTTATTTTCCAATTGTAGGTGTTGTTATTGCATTAATCACAAAATCGTTACGAAAAAAAATGGGGCAATTGATGTTTCTTCAAGGCGATTTATTGAGCTTAGTAGAAGAAACAATTTCCAACATTCGTGTGATCAAAGCATTTAATAATATTCCTTTCTTTTCTAAAAAGTTTGATAGAGAAAATGAAAAATACAAAAACTTATCGCGTTCAATTATCAATAAAAGAGAATTATCTTCTCCGGTTTCAGAAGTATTAGGTGTATCTGCCGTTGTGGGATTAATTATTTATGGTGGCAGTTTGGTATTAAACAATACCGGCGAATTAAGTGGTTCACAATTTTTAACTTACTTGGTTGTTTTTGCAATGATATTAGGGCCAGCAAAAAATATAACGGTGGCAATTGCCAATATTCAAAAAGGATTAGCATCAGGTGATCGTATTTTCGAAATAATTGATACGGAAATTCAAATTAAAAACGAAAAACACGCACAACCAATTTCAGTATTTAAAGAACAAATAGAATTTAACAATGTATCATTCAGTTATAAAAAAGGAGACGAAGGATTTGTATTAAAAAATATTAGTTTGAATGTAAAATGTGGTAAAACAATTGCATTGGTGGGCCAAAGTGGGAGTGGAAAAACAACCTTAGCAGATATGATCCCACGGTTTTATGATACTGATTTAGGTGAGATAAAAATTGATGGTGTCAATATAAAATCAATCGACATAGAAAGTTTAAGGAATCAAATTGGTGTGGTGACTCAAGAAAGTATTTTATTTAATGATACCATTGAAAATAATATTTCATTTGGATTAAAAAACACCACTCAAGCACAAATTATTGAAGCTGCCAAAATTGCCAACGCCCATCAATTTATTATGGAGCAAGCCGACGGTTACCAAACCAACATTGGCGATAGAGGTGGGAAATTAAGTGGAGGGCAACGTCAACGAATAAGCATTGCTAGAGCTATTTTAAAAAATCCACCCATATTAATTTTAGACGAAGCTACCAGTGCGCTTGATACTGAAAGTGAAAGATTGGTTCAAGATGCTTTAACAAAATTAATGGAAAACAGAACAAGTATTGTGATTGCACATCGATTAAGCACCATCATTAATGCGGATGAAATCATTGTATTAGACAAAGGTGAAATTGTAGAAAAAGGTTCGCATGAAGAACTTATTTTAAAACAGGGCATCTACAAGAAACTATTTGATATGCAAAATTTCAAATAATAAAAAAACTATGATTAGACTAGGACAAACAAATATTTTAAAAATAATTAGAGATACGCCAGTGGGCTTATTTTTAGGGGAAGATGATTCAGAAGTGGTGTTATTGCCAAAAAAATTTATTGAACCTGGCTTTGATGTTGGTGAAGAGATTGAAGTGTTTATTTATAAAGATTCAAATGATAGAATTATTGCTACACGTTTAAAGCCATATGTTGAAATTAATAATTTCGCTTTTTTAAACGTAAGTGATACGAATCAATACGGTGCATTTTTAGATTGGGGTTTAGAGAAAGATTTATTTGTTCCTTTTAAAGAACAAAAAAGAAAAATGGAAGTGGGAAGAAATTATGTTGTATTTGTTTATGTTGATGAAGCTTCAGATAGAATTGTAGCTTCAAGCAAAGTCAATAAATTTATCAGTAACGAAACCTTAGAAGTTGAACAAGCTGAAGAAGTTGATTTATTGGTTTATGATGAAACACCTTTAGGATTTACGTGTATCATAAACGGCATTCATAAAGGACTAATTTATCACAATGAAATTTTCCAAGATGTGATGGTTGGTGATGAATTAAAAGGATACATCAAAGCGATTAGAGAAGGAAATTTAATTGATTTAAGTTTACAAAAAATAGGATTTAAACATGTGCTATCTTCAACAGATACCATCTTAGAATTTTTAAAAGCAAATGATGGTTTTATGCCATACACTGATAAAACTTCGCCAGATATCATTGAACGTAAATTCAACATGAGTAAATCGACTTTCAAAAAAACAATTGGTATTTTATACAGACAACGTAAAGTGACGTTAGAAGAAAATGGCGTGAGGTTTATTGAAGGTAGTGATGAAAAAATTTAATGACTTATTAGAAATAATAAAAGTCCTTTGTTCGTTTGTATAATGGTAAAATCCAACCAAATCGAAAGCCATTAATCACATCTAATCTTTTTTCTGTATCAGGTAATCCTGTATTATAATTAAAGCCTCTCAGGCTAGTAGTGAAACCTTCGTAAAATTCAAAACCAGCATAAAAATTAACTAAGCGATTATGACTAAAATATTTATATCCAATAAACTGTGATAACTCGAATCCACCAGTTAGATGATCATATCCTTTTTGCAAATCACCTGAAACAGCTGCTACTTTTTTACTGGCATCATACATTTTTACTTTGTGCAACATGTAACCTCCACCCACTGTAAAAAACAATCCTGAATTTGGATTAGGTCCTAGTTTATTAAAAAGATAACCAACATGAGCACATATATTCCAACCACGATGAGTTAATCGTAAATCAGCTGGATAACCTTCATTATCAACCACAAAGCCATCCGAATTTTTAATAGACGAAATCACATCTTCCTTAACTGACTTTCCAAATACGTAACTTCCCTCAACTCCAATTAAAAGATTATGTTTTGTTTTCCAGGTAAATGAACCACCTGCACTTAAATTTGGTCCGAATCGATTGGCTAAATCATTTTGTGGAATCTGTCCGCTTAAATGAACCCCAACCATTAAAATACGAAATGCTGAATCTTTTACAGATTGAGCCAACACATTATTAGTTAAGGCATTTACAACAATAGCGAATATAAGAATACATTTTTTCAACGATATAAATATATTCATTTTTTAGAAAGTAAATTGAATTTAAATTCTAAACTTTATAATGTTAATTGTTTATCCTAATAATTATTATAAATAAGTTTAAATTCGTAGCAAAAAATATTACTATGGCAGATTTTTCAAAACATAAATTCGGAACCAAAGCAATACATGCTGGTGCAGAACCTGATCCAACAACTGGTGCAATCATGACACCAATTTTTCAAACTTCAACATACGTTCAAGAATCGCCTGGAACCAATAAAGGTTATGGTTATGCACGTGGTAAAAATCCAACAAGAACAGCATTACAAACCAATATTGCTGCCTTAGAAAACGGAAAACATGCCTTATGTTTTAGTAGCGGAATGGGTGCTACTGATGCTGTTATGAAATTATTACGTCCAGGAGATGAAGTTATTACAGGTGATGATTTATATGGTGGTTCATACAGGATGTTTACACAAATATTTGCTCATTACGGCATCAAATTTCACTTCATTAATTTGACTAATGCAGATAATATTAAAAACTACATCAATGCAAACACTAAATTAATTTGGGTTGAAACGCCTACAAATCCTACGATGCAAATTGTAGATATTGAAGCGTGTTCTGCAATCTCAAAAGCTAATAATTTAACGTTAGTGATTGATAATACATTTGCATCACCTTATTTACAAAACCCCTTAGCGTTAGGTGCTGATATTGTTATGCATTCTGCCACAAAATATTTAGGTGGCCACAGCGACGTTGTTATGGGTGCCTTAATTACAAATGATGATGCTATTTTTGATAAATTATATTTTATTTTAAATAGCTGTGGAGCAAATCCTGGTCCAATGGATTGTTTTCTAGTGATGCGAGGGATTAAAACCTTGCATTTACGCATGGAACGCCATTGCTCAAATGGTAGAAAAATTGCTGAGTATTTAAAAACACATCCTAAAATTGAAAAAGTATA
>JBILCJ010000211.1:0-3696 GCA_044353195.1 Bacteroidia bacterium
CATATCACGTAACTTTTCAGTAAATTTTTGACTAATAGATGGACTACCTAAGGTTGTATTATTGCTGAAAAACTGAACTGAAATAGTTTTTGCTTCCATAGGAATTGAGGCTCCATTTAGTGAATATTTTATTTTACAACTCGTATGAAATAGAGTAAGAAAAAGTAAATAGAGTATGTAATGTAGTTTAATCAAAACAGGTAATTAATTCTTAAATATAAAAAAAACTTAGCATTTTTCAATAATGGCTGCATAACCCTGACCAACACCAATACACATCGTTGCTAATGCATATTTTTTATTTTGTTGATGCAGTTCGATAGCAGCCGAGTTTATAATTCGTGCTCCACTCATACCTAACGGATGACCTAAGGCAATAGCCCCACCATTTGGGTTAATTCGTTCGTCGTTGTCATCTAATTTCCATTGACGTGTACAGCCTAAAGCTTGGGCAGCAAAGGCTTCATTTAATTCAATAATATCAATATCATTCCACGATAAACCAGCTTTTTTTAATGCTAAATTAGCAGCCTCTACAGGTCCTAAGCCCATTATTCTTGGTTCAACACCTACAACCGCACTGCTCACAACGCGCGCTAACGGGTTTAAGTTATATGATTTTATGCCTTGTTCGCTCGCCAATAAAATTGCGGCAGCTCCATCATTTAATCCAGAAGCATTACCAGCTGTTACAGTTCCTTCTTTTCTGAATGAGGCTTTTAATTTAGTCAGGCCTTCAATAGTTGTAGTTGGTTTTGCAAATTCATCTGTTTTAAAAATGATGGCATCTCCTTTTTTCTGTGGAATTTCAATAGGAACAATTTCTTTTTCAAATCGTCCAGATGCAATTGCTTTTGCTGCTTTTTGTTGACTCCAAAGTGCAAAATTATCTTGGTCAATTCTGTTAATGTGATGCAATTCTGCTACATTTTCAGCAGTTTCTCCCATGGCATCTACACCAAACAATTCCTTTAATTTTGGATTTATAAATCGCCATCCAAAACTCGTATCAAAAAGTTGTTGATCTCTGCCAAAAGGTGAGCTAGCTTTACTCATTACTAATGGGCCACGAGTCATATTTTCTACACCTGAAGCAATCATTAAATCGGCATCTCCAGTTTGAATATATCTTGCTGCGTCAACTGTTGCTGCCAAACCTGATGCGCATAAACGGTTAATTGTTTGTCCTGGAACGGTAATTGGAAGTCCAGCCATCAAACTTGCCATTCGAGCTACATTTCTATTATCTTCTCCTGCTTGATTTGCACAACCCATTATAACATCTACAACCTTTGTCCAATCAACTTGAGGATTTTTATTCATCAGTTCTTTTAGAACAAATGTTGCTAAATCGTCAGTTCTTATGGTTGATAAACTTCCTCCAAAATTTCCGATCGCCGTTCTTACACCATTTATAATATACGCTTGTTGCATAGTTTTTATGTTTGAAATTTGAAGTACAAAAGTATTCAATTTGTTGGCACTTAATCATTAAAACTAAAATTTTAATAAATTTTCTGCCCACTATATTTTTATATGTATATAATTTACTTACTTTGTATTATAAGTTTATTTTTAAATCACTTATTTTTGAGAAAAACCGCCATATATTTTTTCTTGTTACTAAATTTTTTTTTAGTCAAGACGAATGATGCTCAAGTTTCTGCGCCTTCTTTAAAATGTGCATCCGTAAATAATCTTGGAAATATTACATTAAATTGGGTTATTCCTTCCGATCCTTTAGGTTTATTTACAAGTTATCAAATTTATACCTCTCCCATTTCAACCGGACCATTTACTTTAGTTACGACTGTAAATACGTATACTCAAAGTACCTATTTACATGCCACCAATGCTGGTACAATTCAATCGCAATATTATTATATTAAAACAATCTATAGTGGAACATCAAACTCTTTACCATCTGATACTTTACGCTCTATATTTTTAAACGTCGTAAACCCTGGAGGGCAAGCTATGTTATCTTGGAATGCAACTCGCACGCCTTTGTTATCATCTGCTGCTACAACATATACGCTCGAAAGAGAAAACCCACCAATGACTTGGTCAACCATTTTTTCAGGTTCAACTTTAAGTTTTAATGATGACAGTATTTCAGTTTGTAATATCTTTTATAATTATAAAATTACAACGTCAGATTCGTTGGGATGCAATTCTCAATCTAATGTCAACGGTGATTTATTCCAGGATGTTACCTCTCCTGATATTCCTTTACTTGATTCGGTGAGCGTAACTATTTTAGGCCAAGCAACTCTTGGTTGGGAACCAGCTAATGCTCCTGATACGAAAGGATATGAAGTATATCAATTTACAGGTGTTTGGACGAAAATTGCCACTGTTTTAGGGCGATTTAATAATTCATACACGAATACAGCTTCTTTAGCAAATACTGTGTCCGAAAAATATTGCATTTTAGCATTTGATAGTTGTGGTAATTTAGGTTTGCAAGGCATTGTAAATAATACAGATCAAAATACATTATTCTTACAAACGACCTACGATTTGTGCTCACGAACAGCTTCACTAAATTGGAATGCTTATACTAATATGCCAAATGGATTATTTCAATACGATGTATATTGTTCAATTAATGGGTCGATTCCTTCTGTGATAGCTACTGTTTTTGGATTAACCTATAATCATCCAGGATTAAATCCAAATGATACGTATTGTTATTTTATTAGAGCTAGAAATAGTGGAAATACAATTTCTGCTTCATCAAACATAGAATGTGAAATAGCAAGAGTTCCAGCAGGACCAAGTTTTGTGTATATTAAATCGGTTAGTGTTAATTTGAATAAGCAAATAGATATAACGTATATGATTGATAATTCCAGGGCTTATCTTGGTGCAACCATATTTAAGTCATCAGATGGGGTTAATTTCAGTCAGATTGCTTATCAAGCATATACAACCACAACACTTCAAGTATACACAGATAATAATGTAAGCACTTCTTCTAAAATGTATTATTATAAAATTCAAATTACAGATAGTTGCGGAAATTTGGGACAAATAAGTAATATTTCAAATTCTATTTTATTAAATGTGAGTAATGATAACAGTAATGTTTTTTATAATGTTTTAAATTGGGAACATTATGCAACATGGAGTGGAAGTGTATCTTCCTATAACGTTTATCGAGCAATTAATGGCGTGTTTAATCCAACACCAATTATTAATTTACCATTTCCAAGAAAAACATATACCGATGATGTTCAAAGTTTTTCAAGTGATCAAGGCAAATTTTCTTATTATGTAGAGGCTGTTGAAGGCTCTGGAAATATATATGGTTTTGTGGATATAGCAAACTCAAACATTGCTGATGCTTATGTGGAAAGTGAAATTTTTGTTCCCAATGCCTTTGCTCCAAGAGGAAAAAATTATTTATGGTTGCCAGCAGCTCAATTCGTAGAAAAAACTGATTACAAAGTAACTGTATTTGATCGTTGGGGAATTAAAGTCTTTGAAACAACTAGTGATACTCAAGCTTGGGATGGAAAAGGAACAACGGACGATATGTTTATCTATTTCATTGAATATAAAAACGCAAGAGGTGAGTTTAAGCAACTAAAGGGACATTTGTTTTTAATTAGATAACTATCACCATTTCTCTATTAATAAGTTTATATTTTTTTTTCTATTTTCTTGTTGAGGTATTTTACCTTTAAAATT
>JBILCJ010000128.1:0-6465 GCA_044353195.1 Bacteroidia bacterium
CTATGTTTCAGATGCAATTGATTACGTGCAGAAATCAAAAATTGAAATATATTCTGTGAATGGTACCTTTATCAAAAGTTTCAATTCTGGGATAATTTCAAATGGCTTTGTTTTTGAATAAATTCATTTAACTATATTTGATTAGTGCAAAAACACTTACATATAATTTCTTTTGACATACCATTTCCTGCTAATTACGGAGGAGTGATAGATGTGTTTCATAAAATAAGATGTTTGCACGGAGCAGGAATACAAATAACACTTCATTGTTTTCAATATGGTGAAAGAGTACCATCTCTTGAATTAGAATCACTTTGCTCTAACGTCTATTATTATAAGAGAAGTATTCGTGTGCTGGATCAATTATCACTACTGCCGTTTAACGTAAAATCTAGAATCAATAAGGAGCTCAAGAAAAATTTATTAAAAGATAATCATCCCATTTTGTTTGAGGTATTACATACCTGTTATTTAATCAACGATCCTGATTTAAAAAATCGCTTAAAGTTCTACAGGCATAGTAATATCGAACACGATTATTTTAATGAATTGGCTAAAACAGAACAATCCATTTTTAAAAAAATATATTTTAAAATAGAGGCAATGAAGTTGAAGAGGTTTGAAAAAAACATCAATAATTCTCAGGCTATCCTTTCCGTATCAACATCAGACTTAAATTATTTTAAAAAAACGTACCAAAATACACCTAGTTATTACTTACCAAGCTTTCATCAATTTGATCACATAACTATGAAAAATGGCATTGGTGATTACATCTTATATCATGGAAATTTATCAGTATCAGAAAATTACCATGCTGCTATGTGGTTAATTCAACATGTGTTTAGTAAAGTGAAATATCAGATTGTTATTGCTGGATTAAATCCACCAAAAGCACTCATACAACTCATTAGTTTATATCCACATATTGTTTTAAAACAAAATTGTTCGGCAGACGAAATGACTGATTTAATTATTAACGCACAAATTCATTGTCTTTACACCGCACAAGAAACTGGTTTAAAATTAAAACTGATGCATGTCTTATATTTAGGAAGGCATGTTGTTGTTAATCAAAATATGTTAACTGGCACAGATTTAATGAATGCTTGTGTAGTTTGCAATACGTCAGACGAATACATTGCAGCCTTGCATGACTTGATTAAAAAAAACACAGACGACTTATTAATTTCAAAACGGAATCACGCACTAAAAGAAATGAATAACGATAAAAAAACTCAATCTTTACTTCGCTTATTGAATAGTTAATTTCCAAGTTTATCAATACACTCCCAAATGATATGAATATCTTTTTCTACATTATAATCTTTGGCATATTGTAAATTATATAGTTTAGCGTTTTCAGCATCTGCATCATGCAACATAGTTGGCGATAAAACAGACTGCTTTATTTCTGGTAAATTCTTATCCTTTATTTTTCCGTAACCAACCCAAGAGTATCTACCAATGAATACATTTAAACAATTAGAGAAAAAATTATTTTTTTTATCTTGAATAAAAAATAAAATAGGACTTAATAACAATAGTATAAAGGAAGCAATCAAATCTAATAATCGTTTTTTTCTTTTATTATGAGGTTTTGAAATGCTATTGAAATCAATCATGTATAAATCACCAGCAGTATCGATATGATTACTCCCAATGATAGAAAAACTTTCGGGAGGAGCAATTTTAAAACTCACTCGACTAGAAACAAGTTTTAACATACTATTAATAATCACTTGTGAACTTAAATCTTTTGCACAAAAAATAATCTCATTAATTGAATGCACTTTAATGATTTCATCTATTTGATCAAATTTGCCAATAAACATTGGATGTTGCTCACTGATTTTTTCGATGCTTACAAAGCCAACAAAATCAGTTTTGACACTCGTTAATTTAATTAATTGATTGACACGATTAAACTCTTCTTCTTCTCCAATAATTGCAATTCGTTTGACGTTTTCGTCAATTAAACTATATGTTTTAATTTTAAAAAGATGTAACAAAATTCGCAAAACAAACATGGACAGGAATGCTACAATAGTTCCTAATAAAATTAAGGCTCTCGAAAAACGAATGGTTTCAGGTAATAAAGCGTAAGCAATTAAAATGAATAACGTACCCATCAAAATCCCTCTTCCAATTTTAAAAAGTTTAACGGGTTTATCATATCCACTATTGAAATATACTGATACTATCCAGATAACAGCATATGACAAAAATGCCGAGATAACTATCTGTTCTGAATAAATAGTAGTTTGCAAATGCGCATTTTGTAAATATAAATTTTTCGTCAAAAACAATCCTAAAACTATACCAGTAAAATCAATTATTGGAATAGTAAATGATTTGAAAAAACGAACAATAAGTGCCAAACTTGCTTTTAACAGAATGGCAAAACGAATCAGTGCGTTAAAAACAAATGCATGGGAGCCACTAAAATGTTTTTTTGAAAAAATAGCCATGGCATTATAAAATATTATGACATAGTTCAAACTACTTCTCTTTGTGCTTTCTCCCTTGTAATGTATGATTTGTGTTTTTGGAAAATAATAATTTTTAAACCCCGATTTAGTAATACGATAGGATAAATCTATGTCTTCTCCATACATAAAAAACGTTTCATCCAAATACCCAATGTTTTCCAACACAGATTTTCTTATGAGCATAAACGCTCCACTCAACACATCAACCGAATGAATGTCGTTCTCATCTAAATACGATAAATGGTACTTACCAAATTTTTTAGACTTTGGAAACAACTTTGAGAAACCAAACATTTTATAAAATGCTACTTCTGGCGTTGGTAATCCCCTTTTTGATTCGGGTGCAAAATTACCTTGTCCGTCTAACATCTTTACTCCTAAGCCACCAGCATCAGGCGTTGTTTCCATGAAATTAATAATCTTGGAGAAAGTATCTTCTTGAACCACCGTGTCTGGGTTCAGCAATAAAACAAATTCACCTTTCGCTAATTTGATAGCTTGATTATTCGCTACAGAAAAACCAGTATTGATTTTATTTTCAATTAAAATAACTTGTGGAAATTTTTCTTTAATCAATGTTGTAGAACCGTCTACAGAATTATTATCTACTACAAAGATTTCGCATGGTAAAGCTTCCGCAGCCTTAAAAACAGAGAACAAACATTGTTCAATGAAATGCTTAACGTTATAATTAACAATTATGATAGATAGTTTAACCACAGAGAAAGAACTCTAAAAATAACAAATTATTACTTTTAATAGTGATAATTATACATTTAATGTAAATGAAAGAAGTAATTATTAAAAAAAAGTATTAAATTCGCACTCTAAATTTTAAGTTCGCTTAAAATATTGGTCCCGTAGCTCAGCTGGATAGAGCAACAGCCTTCTAAGCTGTGGGCCATTGGTTCGAATCCAATCGGGATCACTTTTAAACAAAAAAATCTCAGTATTAATACTGAGATTTTTTTGTTATAACTAGTTTCAAATCCTCTTTAATACTATTTGAAAGGTAGTTCCTTTATTTTCTTCACTATTCAATACAGCAATTTTTCCGTGATGATAATTCTCAATAATACGTTTACTTAACGATAAACCTAAACCCCATCCTCTTTTCTTAGTTGTAAAGCCTGGTTCAAAAACCGACTTAAACATCGATTTTGGCAATCCTTTTCCAGTATCTGATATCTCAATGAAAACGCTTTCAGGCATTTCGATTAATTTAATTTTCAACTCACCTTTCCCGTCCATTGCATCAACGGCGTTTTTACAAACATTTTCAATAACCCATTCAAATAAGGTAGAAGATAATTTCACATATATTTCATAATCAGGAATTTCAACTTCAAATAAAACATTCTTAGACGTCCGCTGCTTCAAAT
The DNA here is from genome assembly GCA_044353195.1 of Bacteroidia bacterium. Lineage (GTDB taxonomy): Bacteria > Bacteroidota > Bacteroidia > B-17B0 > Aurantibacillaceae > UBA4416. The sequence continues at coordinate 3,875 of JBILCJ010000128.1, forward strand.
AATCAATGGCATTCTTTAAAACATTACTGATATTTTCATCTTGTAAGGTTGGTTGAGAGCCAATTTTAGAAAAACGCTCCGTAATCATCTGTAAACGCATCACATCTCTATTCATTTCACTTACAATAGATTCCTCTGTGCCATGCTCTCTCAAATAATCTGTCCAAGCCATTAAAGAAGACAAAGGTGTTCCTAGCTGATGCGCTGTTTCTTTACTCATACCAAGCCAAACCTGATCTTGTTCAGCTTTTCGGGCAGTACTAAATAATATATAAGCAATCAATAGAAAAAAACCAATGACAGCAAATTGTATGTATGGATAATATTTTAATTGAGTGAGTAAATTAGATTGCTCATAAAAAATATAATTTTTTGTTCCTTCACCTAAATCAACTAATAATGGTGTGTTTTGATTTTCCATGAATTGAATCGTTGATTTCAATTTGATGGAATCGTTTATTTTAACTGAATCAATATTTCCAAAGGCGATGACGTTAAGCTTGGTGGAATCAGTATATATAACTGGAACGGCGGCACTATTAATGGCAACTTCAGAGATAAATGATTTTATTAAACTATCAAATACAACTTTTATGTCGTTAAACAAGCGACTATCCTTATAGTACAAATAATTTTTTTGTCCTTTGTAAACATCAATAACAACAGGCTGATACATTGTTTTAAGTGATTCTAATTCGTGCTGCATGCGTTCTTTATCGTTTGCAATTATCGAATCGAAATTTCTAGAAGCAATGACTTTGTTATGATCATCAGTTAAAATAACTGGAACCGTTGTATTGTCTTGTAATACTTGTAAGACAAAGGAAATATCAGACAACTCATTATTTAATTGCTTCGTTGCCAAAGCGTATAATTCCGCTTTTTTACGCTCTTCTGTCTGAAGTTTTTGGAATAAGATATTTGTAAATTTTACGAGCTTTGCTTTTTTCTGAACGGCATCTGCCCATAATGTCACTTTATTTTTTTCATCATTTGCAATTGAATTAACTAAACGATTGGTATACCATAACGACGTGACAACAATAAAAATTGCTACTAAAAATAGTATCAACTTCCATCGTTGTTTTTTAAAATAAATATTCATGGTATGATTACAAGTTACAAATTAAATGAACGTCATGTAAGATGAAATATTGCACTAAAAATAATAAAGCTTAAAGACAACCAGTTCTTCCACCATCAACAGGCAAATTAATACCAGTGATGTAAGATGCCGCTGGTGATGCTAAAAAACAAACAGCGTTTGCAATTTCTGAAGCCTCAGCAAACCGACCCATTGGTATTTCTGAAATCATTTCCTTTGTGACATCATCTTTTGCATGACCTGTTTTAGAAGATTTATTATCGATGATGGCACTCAAACGCTGAGTAGCCGTGGCGCCAGGCAATACATTATTTACTGTAACATTAAATTTAGCCACCTCTCCTGCTAATGTTTTGCTCCAATTAGCCACCGCAGCTCTAATTGTATTGGAAACACCTAAGTTTGCTAATGGCTGTTTGACAGATGTTGAAATGATGTTAATAATGCGACCGTAGTTAGCATGTTTCATTCCTTCTAAACAAGCTTGTGCAAGAATGTGATTACACACTAAATGATTGTTAAATGCAGAAAGAAATTCTTCTGTTTTTGCTTGATGAATAGGGCCAGCTGGTGGACCTCCTGTATTATTAATTAAAATATGGATTTTAGGCTGACGTTGTAAATACGCTTCGACGATTTGTTTTAACTCATCAGGCTTACTGAAATCAACACATAAATAAGAATGAAGCTGTCCAGCACTTGCATTTAATTCTTGCTTAGTAATTTTTAAAGCGTCTTCATTACGAGCCACTAAGGTGATGCTTGCTCCTAAATTTGCTAACTCCATTGCAATGGCTTTTCCTATGCCTTGTGTGCTTCCGCAAACAATAGCGTGCTTATTTTTTAAATCTAAATTCATTTTATTTGATATTTACTTTCGTTTTTTTTGAAAAAATTCTTTTAATACACCACCACACTCTTGTTCCAAAATTCCTTTAACAACAACTGTTTTGGGATGCAGAACCGTTTCACTTAGCGTTGAAAATCCTTTTTTATCATCTCTAGCTCCATAAACTAATCGTGTAAGGTGACTCCAATATAGTGCTCCTGCACACATTAAACAAGGCTCTAAAGTAACATATAAAGTACAATCATTTAAATATTTTCCACCAATAAAATTTGCCGCAGATGTGATTGCTTGCATTTCTGCATGAGCTGTAACATCAATTAATCGTTCGGTCAAATTATGTGTACGCGCAATGATTTTATTATCGGCAACGATAACCACACCAACGGGCACTTCATCAGCATCAAAGGCTTTTTTGGCTTCTTTCAATGCTTCTTGCATAAAATATTCGTCACTATATAATTCCATCATTTATTCAAAACCAAATCAATACACCCTAAAACTAAGAGATAATTATTGCAATTTAGCTAAAGCTGAGTTTAGTCTATTAATTACTTCTTCTTTTCCAATTAATGCAAGCATATCAAATAATTGAGCACCACCAGCGACACCAGTCGTTAATACGCGAACCAATTGCAT
>JBILCJ010000159.1:0-5556 GCA_044353195.1 Bacteroidia bacterium
AAGTTGTAGTAATAGTTGGTGTTGCCAGTGGATTGTTTATCGTCGTATTATTTAAGCCAGAGGCAGGCGACCAATTAAAGGAATGCCATGCGCTATTGTTACTGGATGCTCCTATGATTACGCCACTCGATTGTTCAACACAATAACCAGTATCGATGCCCGCGTTGAAAGTATAGATTTTATTGATGTTTATACTGGTATAGCTCAAAACCGTATCTCCTGCCGCATCAATAACCCTTAAGGTGTATACAATATCGGAATTACAACCACTCGCTGTAGGATTAGCAAGTGTATTATTATTGAGAAAAGTAGTTGGTTGCCAATTATATGAATAAGGTGGTGTACCTCCTGAAGCTGTTGGCGAACCGCCTAATACAGTGGATGTGCCAACGCATAAAAAATTAGCTGGACCAGCATAAGCTAATAATTGACTATAAGTAATTTGCGTTAAAAAACTTAAAAATAGTAATATGGAATGTTTCGTTTTCAATAGGGTAAATTTAATATTTTATATATCTCTATGAAATAATTTTCTAGTGGAATGACTAATATCTCTGAAATAGCTCAACGAAATTTTATGATTTACTAAGATAGATAAAAATTCTTCGCTCGATATTTTATTTGGTAATGTAATCAATACAGTGGTACCAGCATTTTCAATTTTTATATCATAGTCTCTAAAAAGTTCTTTCAGTTGCATTTGAGTAGCCGTTGAAATTAATTCAAATGTATTTAAATCACTTTCTGTTCCAAATAATTTCTGGTTGCCATTATAAACAGTTTTACCTTGTTTAATGAAAATAATGTTATCCGAAATGCTTTCTACCTCATGTAATTGTTGTGAACTCAATATAATACTCAATGGAAATTTAGTTGACTTCACAAAGAATTTTAAATCTTGTAAAAATAATTGTTGTGCATTAATATCTAAATTGGCTAAAGGCTCATCGAGTAATATTAATTTTGGGCGCCACATAATGGCTTTGGCTAATTCAAAACGCAAACGGTAACCACTTGATAATTCAGACCATGTCAAGTGTTTAAATTTTTCTAATCCTAAACGAAATAAAATGTAGGAAATTTGTTTATTATTTTCTTCACTGGTAAAACCATGTATGCTTGCAAAAAAACGAAGGTTGTCAACTAAACTTCCGTGCCAACTTGGAATGCGCTGTGGTATAAATACAAATTGATTTTTAACCTTATACCAATTTGTATCATCAGCCTCTAATGCAGGATAGGTAATGTTTCCAGTATCACTCGATAATTCTCCAGCAAGGATTCTAAGTAAGGTTGTTTTTCCATTTCCGTTTTCACCAACAATTCCAGTTATTTCTCCATATTTCAACTCTACATCTAATGGTTGTAAATGAAATGGATTTCCGCCATTAACATAGTGTTTGCTAATGTGTTTGGCATCACACACTAAATGTGTAGAGTTGTCTTGTTTTTGTTCTTCAAACCAGATAGTGGTAATAGCATTTAAAATAATAACTGCATCATCTTTTAAAACTTCTTTTGAAATCTCATTTAAATAGTTTTTTCGAAAATCGTAAATCAACTGTTCTAAAGAAGCGTCCAAACTAAACTCCATACTTAAATCTAATAGTTTCCTAGATAGTTGACTATAATCTTCTTGGTGAAGTAAAGATTTAAATTCTTCGATTGGTTGGTGTGGCATTATTTATTAATTTTAAACAATATAAATTTAACCAATCTCATTTAATATAAAAATGAAAATTTTTAATTTATCTTTTATTTTATTTTGCCTTTCTTTTTTAACAGCAAAGGCTCAATATCCAACTATATTGATTAGTTCTAGCAATGATCCTGAAGAAGTTTCTATTGCCATTAATCCAAAAAACACCAATCAAATTATTGCTGGCGCAAATTTAAATAACCGTTATAAAAGCAATGACGGCGGTTTAACATGGCAAGCAGGTATTTTAACGTGCAATGCTTACAGTGTTTATGGCGATCCTGTGGTGTTTTGGGACACATTGGGTTCTGCCTATTTTATGCACCTTTCAAATCCAAATCCAAGCATCACGCCCGGTGGAACATGGGTTGATAGAATCGTAATTCAGAAATCGACAGATGCAGGAGCTACTTATCCTATTTGTAAAGCAACAGGAAAAAGCGGAACGAAAGTTCAAGATAAACCTTGGCATGTAGTGAGTCCATTTGACAATTCCATTCATATTACTTGGACACAGTTTGATGCGTATGAAAGTTCAGCATCAGCCGATAGTTCACATATCATGTATTCACATTCTTTAGATGGTGGTTTAACTTGGAGTGCACCATTGCGTATCAATCATCAAGGTGGAAATTGCATGGATAATGATACAACGGTAGAAGGTGCTGTTCCTGCTATTGGACCAAGTGGTGAAGTGTATGTGGTGTGGGCAAGTTTGCAAGGATTACGATTTCAAAAATCAGTTGATAACGGATTAACGTGGATGCCTTCCGAAAAATTAATTGGAACCATAAATGGTGGATGGGTTTATGATGTTGGTGGTTTAATGCGTTGCAACGGTTTGCCATTTACACAATGTGATTTGAGTCAAGGTCCAAACAGAGGAACTATTTATGTGAATTACAGTGATCAAACCAACGGCATAAATGATGTGGATGTGTATGTGATTAAATCAACAGATGGAGGAACAACGTGGAGCAGTCCAATACGTGTTAATAATGATGTACCAGGAAAAAATCAATTCATGAGTAGTATGACGGTTGATCAAGCAACTGGCTATGTGTATGTTATTTTTTATGATCGTAGAAATTACACTGGTTCTAATTTAACCGATGTGTATGTGGCTATTTCTAAAGATGGTGGAAATACATTTTCAAATCATAAAATAAACCAAACATCTTTTAACCCAACGAGCACGGTGTTTTTTGGCGATTACATTGGTATTTCGGCACACAATAATAAAGTTAGACCCATTTGGATGCAATTAAATGGCGGTGCTTTGTCTGTGTTTACTGCTAATTTAGATGCCTTAACATTAACGGGCATTCCAGAAAATGAAAAGTCTGTTATTTCAATTATTACGCCACAGCCCAATCCATTTTCGAGCCAAACCAAAATTGTGTTTAACCTAACTAAAAAACAAAAAGTGACTGCACAGTTAGTAGACGCTTCAGGTAAAATTATTAAAGAGTTTGTTACCGATAAACTATTCTCGAAAGGAAAACATGATATGGTTATTGATAAAAATGAAAATAATTTAACGAAAGGCTTGTATTATTTGGTATTATATGGCGAAGCAAAAAGTGAATTTGTGAAATTAATTGTTGAATAATAGAATGAAGATGCTAAAACTTTCAATTGTAAGTATCCTATTTTTAAAGTTGATGGTGAATTGTAAACCGCATTATCGGTTGCCACATCATGACATACATAAAAATAATGATGCTTCGGTTATTACACAAGCACATTGGTTGTTAGGGACTTGGAAGTCTAAAGCAACAGATGGTGATTTAACTGAAATATGGAAGCAAAAGAATGATTCAGTTTATATAGGAAATAGCTATGTGATTGTTAAAACGGACACGGTGTTTTATGAGTCCATTTGTTTGGAGAAAAAAAATACAACGTGGAATTATACTGTGGCTGTTAAAAATCAAAATAACGAACAGCCTGTTTCTTTTGAAATGATTCGCTTGACGCCCACTCAATTAGTGTTTGCAAATCCAAGGCATGATTTTCCTTCTACCATATCTTATAAGCAAATAACACAAGATTCCATGGTGGCCGAAATATCTGGCAAGATAAAAGGAAAAGAACAGTCACAACAATTTTACATGAAACGATACAACTAATTTTTTTACTACTATGATGATACACAGAACAACAGAATCTGATTCTAACTATAATAATCTCGAACACATGAGTATTCAAGATCTTTTACAAAACATTAATGCAGAAGATCATACGGTGCCAACAGCCGTGAATAAAGCCATTCCTCAAATAGAAAAATTAGTAGAACGCATCGTTGAAAACATGCAAAAAGGTGGTCGCTTATTTTATTTAGGAGCTGGCACAAGTGGCCGATTAGGCATTGTGGATGCAAGCGAATGCCCGCCAACATACGGCATAGAGCAGGGGATTGTGGTTGGCTTAATTGCAGGAGGCGATACAGCCATTAGACAAGCGGTAGAATTTGCCGAAGATGATGTGAACCAAGGGTGGGAAGATTTGCAAGCATATCAGATTACAACAAATGATGTGGTAATTGGTATTGCGGCATCTGGCACAACGCCTTATGTGATTGGTGCCTTGGAAACTTGTAATAAACAAGGTATTTCAACAGGTTGTATTGTGTGCAACACAGGTTCAATGGTTGCCGAAGTGTCTCAATTTCCAGTTGAAGTAGTGGTAGGCCCCGAATTTGTAACAGGTTCCACACGTATGAAATCTGGAACGGCTCAAAAGCTTGTATTGAATATGATTTCCACCTCCGTGATGATTAAATTGGGAAGGGTGAAAGGAAATAAAATGGTTGACATGGCATTGAGTAATAATAAATTAGTAGATAGAGGCACGCGCATGGTAATGAAAAATACAGCGTTAGAAGATTACGAAAAAGCGAAGGCTTTATTATTAGAACACGGAAGTGTGCGTAAAGCAACGGATTATTATTTGAATACTAAATAAAACATCGTCATGAAATTAACCAACATCATCTTTACATCCATTTTATGTATTTGTATAAACGGTTTGTCGGCCCAAGATTTAAGAAAAAATGGTTCTATATATGGTAAAATCGAATCGAATGGAGATGTGCGCATCCATGGAAGTATCAAAGGAAAATTTGAATTGAATGGCGATATCCGTGTGAATGGAAGCATTAAAGGGAAAATAGAATCAAATGGTACGATTCGTAAAAATGGTTCCATTGTTGGTAAAGTAGAGGCGAATGGAGATGTGCGTTTAAACGGAAGTATAATTGGTAAAATTGAAAGCAACGGTAACATCATAAAACAAGGGAGTATCATTGGTTCAGCAAAAGGCGTTGATACTTACCAAGCTGCCATCATGTACTTTTTTGATTTTTTTTAGTAAACAATTTAATTGAGATAATTAACTTGTTTTGTCATAACATAATTCTTTAAATGAAACAATTAAGTATAGTATCATTTGATAGTATCAAAATAATTATCCTTTAATGACTCTTTCCTTAATTTTTACGGCAGGATTTCCTTGGTAAATTCCCCAAGGCTCTAAATTGCTTGTTGCAACGCTATTAACCGTTAGTACAGAATGGCTTCCAATACTTACACCTGGGCAAACAATTGATTTCGCACCAATCCAAACACCTTCCTCAAGTGTGATGTCTTTAACGATTAAGTCAAAGCTTGTTTTCGAATAATCATGATTACCGCACAACAACATGGCGCCTTGAGAAACACAACAATTATTTTTAATGGTAACTCTTGATAAATTATCAATCCACACTTGTTCGCCAATCCACACATGGTTTCCAATGGTTAAATGCCAAGGATATTTAATTGTAACATTTGGTTTAATGGTCACTGATGTTCCAA
>JBILCJ010000221.1:0-3483 GCA_044353195.1 Bacteroidia bacterium
CTTGCTCCAAATAAACGCAATAAAAACACTTTGAAAGAACTGAAAGGAAATGCAGAATGAATAAAAATAGCATGTAAAACGTACCAACACGTTTTTTTTAGCACAGACCCACCAGGTTGATACCAATCATTATTGTATTTTGATAAATCTGTTTTACTTGCTGACATATTATTTTACGGTGTCGCATTGACACGTTAATGCTTTATTCAACAATGTAATATCATCAATGTATGTAATAGAATCTCTGTCTTCTACAGTCATGTTATAATCTAGTGGTGTAGTTTCTTTAGCTTCTAAAACATATAATCCATAAGGTTCTTTATGCACTTCACTTAAACTATAATTGACTTCAAACTTTTTTAGGTTTAATTTAAATGCAGCCTCTGTTTGCTTTAGGCAGTTTAGTTTACACAAGGCTTTGTTTCCTAATTGCAGGCGTTGAAATTGAAGTTCTTGCATTTTTAATTCATTAGGACTCGTGCATCCTTTTTTATTGATGATGAAAAATAAAATGATACAGCCTGGAATAAATCCTACTAGAAAAAAACGAAAGCGTTGCCAAAAGTTCATGATGTTTGTTGTTGTGATTAGTAATTATATTTTTATTACATAGCAGCCATTAATAAATTAATGTCTTTAAATGGTAAGTTAAATGTTTCGCCTAAATATTGATTGGTTAAAATGCCATTATACACATAAACGCCATTTCTAACGCCGGCATCTTTTCTTACGATGCTATCAAAACCACCTTCATCGCCCATGCTCATTAAAATTTGTTGAAAGATATTACTAAAGGCATAAGAGGCAGTTCGGGCTACGCGCGAAGGGATATTAGGCACACAATAATGAATAACACCATGTTTTCTAAATACGGGTTTCGTATGATTAGTCACATCAGAAGTTTCAAAAACACCACCTTGGTCGATACTCACATCAATAATAACCGAACCCGTTTTCATTTCCGAAACCATCGTTTCAGTTACAATACAAGGCGTTCTTCCTTTAGCGGCTCTTAATGCACCAATCACAACATCCGCTGTTTTTAAATGTTTTTCTAACACTTTTGGAACAATCACAGAAGTAAAAATACGCGTTCCTAATTGGCTTTGTAATCTTCGTAATCGCGATGTTGAATTATCAAATACTTTTACAGTAGCACCTAAACCTAAAGCCGCGCGAGCCGCAAATTCTCCAACCGTTCCAGCTCCAATAATGACTACTTCAGTTGGCGAAACACCGCTAATACCACCTAATATGGAACCAACACCATGATTGGCGTTGCTTAATAATTCAGCGGCAATTAAGATGGATGTGCCTCCAGCAATTTCTCCCATGGCTCTAATCACAGGAAAAATACCAGCATCATCTGTAATCATGTCATAGGCGACACAATTTAATTTTTTGGCAATTAATTTTTTTAAAAAATCTTCGGGCTGAACAGTTAATTGGAGTGAAGAAAATAATGTTTGCTTCGTTTGCATGCATTCAATTTCTTCCAAAGTAGGAGGGGCGATTTTTAAAATGATATCCGCTTTATAAACCTCTTTAGCAGAGTATACAATTTCTGCACCAGCTTCACTGTAATCTGTATCTTCAAAGTGTGCTGCTTTTCCAGCTCCAGTTTCTATAACAATGCGATGTCCGTTATTAATGAGTAAAGCAACAGCATCAGGTACTAATGGTACTCTGTTTTCTTGAAAGGCCATTTCTTTTGGAATACCAATGTATAACTTTCCTTTTTTTCTAGCTACTTCAAGCATTTCCTCTTGAGGTGCATAACCACCTTTTGTGAGAGAAAATAAAACATCTTTAGACATGACCATAATTTGCAAATATAAAATTAATAACTTGGACCGTGATATCGTGGCGCGTTACAATCATCAATGGATGATTTTTTGGGACGATACATAATTCCTATGCGTAATTCAAACATTCTATTTGTATGCGTAACGTTATTTACTTTTAATTTTAAAACATCTGGGTTATAATGCATTTCGATAAATGGTTTGAATTTACCATAGGTTACAAATTCATAGCCAATAGCCACATCAGGTGTTACCGTTATTTTTCGAACAGAACCCGCAACAGCCGAATAAGCCGTAATGGTGCGAAGTAAATTATATTCTAATCTAGCACCCATCATCAAGTAAGGAGTACCTCTATAACCTTCGTTAAAAATAATTTTAGCAAAGTTGTTCCATTGTAAGTTTGAATATTTATTTACTGTTCTACTGCCTCTTTCTGCTGGCCATGGAACAATTAAAGGACGTTCGACAGCTCCTTTATTACAATATTCAAATTCTGTTTGCCATCTAAAATGATCGTATCGAAGAAATTCTGCAACAATGCCTGCACTCCAGCTAAATCTTTCTGCCGAGCGATGCGAAGGAGCAGGTGAGGTATGTGCGAAAAAAAAACTATCAGTTGCTAAACTATTTACGTAATGGTGGCTAGACATTGTTCCACCCGCAAAAATTCCAATGCCTCTAAAAAATTGTGCATGAGATTGTAAGGCAATGACGAAAAAAGCTAAACTGATAATTGTTTTTTTTATCATGGTATTTATGCGCTAATAGTTTCTATCGAAGGATTCACTTTTTTTACTAAGCCTTGTAATACTTTACCAGGACCAACTTCAGTAAAATGTGTGGCACCATCGGCAATCATTTGTGTAACTGTTTGTGTCCATTTGACAGGAGCCGTTAATTGTAAAATTAAATTTTTCTTTATCTCATCAGGATTAGAAATAGCACTTGCTGTTACATTTTGGTAAACAGGACAAATTGGGTTATTAAATATTGTATTATTAATAGCTGCTTCTAATTCAATACGTGCAGGTTCCATTAATGGTGAGTGAAAGGCTCCACCAACAGGTAATACTAAGGCACGCTTAGCGCCAGCTGCTTTCATTTTTTCGCAAGCTATTGTAATGCCTTCAATAGATCCAGAAATAACTAATTGGCCTGGGCAATTGTAATTAGCCGCCACAACGATGTTTCCAGCATCAGTTATTTCTTTACAAATGGCTTCAATGATAGTGTCATCTAAATTTAAAACAGCAGCCATGGTTGATGGTTGTAATTCGCAGGCTTTTTGCATGGCTTGTGCTCTTTTTGAAACTAAGGTTAAAGCACTTTCGAAACTTAATGTTTTGTTGGCTACTAAGGCCGAAAATTCACCTAACGAATGTCCAGCAACCATATCAGGAATAAAAGTTTCACCTAAAGATAAAGCTAAAACAACAGAGTGTAAAAACACGGCTGGTTGCGTTACATTTGTTTGTTTCAGGGCTTCATCGGTGCCAGAAAACATAATGTCTGTAATGTTAAAACCTAAAATATCGTTGGCTTGATGAAATAGTTTTTTAGCTATTTCAGAGTTTTCATATAATTCTTTACCCATTCCGGAAAATTGAGAACCCTGACCTGGAAATACGAATGCTTTTTTCATGAAATAAAATTGTTTTGTTTAGTTATAAAGATA
>JBILCJ010000212.1:0-3635 GCA_044353195.1 Bacteroidia bacterium
TTAGCAGAAATTATAAGGTATTCGGTTTGAGTTTTAATTAGTGTGCTGTTTAAAACATGCCTATTTAATTTCATGAGTTAATAATTAGTTTTTTTGAACTGATTTTAAGTTTAATAAATTCATAGGGTTTGGTGTAAACCCTGAAATGTTTTTATGCACTAATCGAATTGATTGATCATAATAAAGAGGAACGATAGGAGCTTCATCAATCAATAGCTGATCCATTTTTTGATATAAGGCATTCTTTGTTTCTCCAGCTTGTTCTTTTATAGCTAATTCGAATAAGCGATCGAATTCTGCATTTTTAAAGTGTGTGAAATTAAATCCTAATGGCGCAAAGTTTTTACTGTAAAATAAACTCATGAAATTTTCTTCATCAGCATAATCTCCAACCCACGCTTTTTTATAAAAATTATACTCGCAGTTAGACACTGATTGTTTTAAAACAGAGGCTTTATCGACACTGATATTTATTTTGATATTATTTTCAGCTAATTGAGATTGAATGAATTCGGTTTGTTCTAAAAAATTTTCGGTCGTATGTAAGGTAATTTCAGGTAAGCCTTTACCTTCGGGGAAACCTGCTTCGGCTAATAATTGTCTAACTTTTTCTGGATTATACTCGTATCCTTTCACAATGTTTTGATTGTAAGAAGGCAATTGAACAGGTATAAATCCAGCAATAGCAGGAAATCCAATGTTGTTTCTGAAATACTTAATTAATTTCACACGATCAAACCCATAGTTGATTGCTTTTCGAATGGCTTTTAATTTTAAGGGTGATGATTGAACAATAGGCATATTTTCATCAATTAAAATGCCTAAATAATCTGTTTTTAAAAAGGCTTGTTTTTGCAAATTAAATTTGGCCGCGTAGATTGATTTTAACTGTCCGTTTTTATCAAGCACTTCATTTATGTTAAAGGCATCAGCGCCACTTAACATATCGTATTTTCCATTTAATAATTCCATAAAGGCTGTTTCTCTATCTTTCACAAATGAAACCGTCACAGCATCTAAATAAGGCAATCGTTTTGTACCTTCAAATTCAAAGTAATGGTCATTTTTAAGCATAACTAATTTTGTTCCTTCTTCCCACATCTTAAAAACAAAAGGTCCAGTTCCAACTGGATTTTTTCTAAAATCTCTGCCGTAAAATTCAATGGCTTCGGATGGTATAACAGAAAAGTACTTCATCGTTAAAATACTTAAGAATGGACTAAAAGGCGCTTTTAATTGTATCCTAAACGTTGTATCGTTTATGGCTAAGAAACCTTTGTAATGTGTTTTTTCACTCTTATCAATATTATCTAAAAGAGTTAATGCACTGCTCACTTGTGTATCATATAATCTATTAAAAGAAAACACAAAGTCTTGTGCTGAAATTTTTCTTCCTTTTTCATTTTTAAAACACGCATTATCATGAAAATACACATCATTTCTTAATGTAAATGTGTAAGTTAATCCATCCTCACTAATTGTCCAATATTTAGCAATACATGGTTTTACGTTTAAGGAATCATCCATCTGAACCAAACCATTAAATAATAAATTGATTGGCCAAATGATTTCAAGGTTACTTGCCATGGCAGGGTCTAAACTCGTAATGCCAGCCATTTCGTTGTAATTAAAAACGCGTCTGTGTTCATCATGCTCTGCCTGATCCTTACAATTTGTAAGAATCATCATGGTTAAAAAACTAAATAGCAGTGTGTTTTTAATTGAAGAGAACATGTTTTTTAATGTTTATGAGTCATATCAATATTATGAATTATGCCTGAATATTTAAAAAAGTATTTAAACAGTTTTACACAATACGATGTCAATTCTGTTTTAATTTTATAATTTAACATGCTGTTATCAAATCCATTTAATTAAGGATTTAAACACAAAAAATAATTGTATCATAGATGGAATTTTCTTCTAAATTAATAGAACAAGCTGTTGGGCATTTTTCAGGTTTACCAGGCGTTGGTAAAAAGTCGGCGTTGCGTTATGTATTGCATTTAATTAAACAAGAAACACAAGATGTTTCTAATTTTGCTGATGTGATAAAAGCATTAAAAACAGATTTGAAATTTTGTGTCAAATGCCATACTATATCTGATCATGATGTGTGTTATGTTTGTTCAAATCCTTTACGTAATCATAGCTTAATATGTGTGGTTCAGGATTATAGAGATGTGATGGCCATTGAAAATACGGGATTGTATAAAGGCGTTTATCATGTGCTTGGTGGTTTGATTTCTCCCATGGAAGGCATTGGCCCAAGTAATTTAAATATAGATACCTTAATAGAAAAAGTAGCAAAGGAAGAGGTGAACGAAATTATATTAGCATTGAATGCAAATATGGAAGGCGAAACAACAAGCTTTTTTTTATTTAAGAAATTAGCGTCTTATAACGTCACATTATCAGCTATTGCGAGAGGGATTTCTGTTGGTGAGGAATTAGAATATACAGACGAAGTTACACTAGGTCGTTCTATTGTCAATAGAATTCCATATAACAATAGCTTGTCGCGTTAAAAAAATAATAAAAAATAAGCTTAACAGTTATATGTTAAGCTTATTTTAAAAAGTTAAGATGCTTTAATTATTTTCCTAGATCATCAAAGTTGATGTCTGCTCCTTTGTTTTCAGAATAATAGTCACCAGAACGTTCTTCTCTTTCTACAATAGGCGGTGCGTTTTCTTTAATAATGTCTACAGCTTCATTTAAACCTTCCATAAACTTTGCAAAATCTTCTTTGTACAAAAATATTTTGTGTTTTTCGTAAGTAAACTTTCCATCTGTTCCAAAACGTTTTTTACTTTCTGTGATGGTTAAATAATAATCATTCCCTTTTGTTGATTTCACATCAAAAAAATAGGTGCGTTTTCCTGCTTTAACTGCTTTTGAAAACAAATCTTCTCGGTCATTTCTTTCAATCTCTTCTGACATAATTTTTAGGTATATAAGTACTTAACAAATATTTAAATTTTTTGTTTAATATTTGTCTAATGTTGAAAATTAGTTGATAATTAAAAATTGGCTTAAATTTTATTAGTAAGATAAAAAAAAGAAATGATAGTTTGTTTTCTTCCATTCGTAGTAATTATAACTTTAGTCTGCGACGAAAAACAATTATTGATTAATCCCTTTATTTTTAGTATTTTTGCAACCTTAAAAAATTAAAAATGGTTTCGATTAATGGTGTAACTGTATCGTTTGGTGGATACAATTTATTTGATAATCAATCCAAAAGATAGAATTGGTTTAGCTGGTAAAAACGGCGCAGGGAAAAGTACCATGCTCAAAATTTTGGCTGGATATCAAACACCAACCAAAGGTGAAGTATCTCGACCAAAGGATTGTAAAATTGGCTATTTACCTCAGGATATGACCCATCAACATGGACGAACAGTTTATGAAGAAACAGAATCGGCCTTTGAAGAAATTAAATTATTACAAAAAAAATTAGATCATATTAATCATGAATTAGAAACGCGTACTGATTATGAAAGCGATTCGTATATGGATTTGATTCATGATTTAACAGATATCAATGAGCGTTTAAACATCATAGGCGCCGATAATACGGAAGAAGAAATTGAAAAAGTATTAATTGGTTTAGGTTTTCAACGTAAACAGTT
>JBILCJ010000114.1:0-7193 GCA_044353195.1 Bacteroidia bacterium
GTATTGAACTAGCAAAACTACTGTTACAAAAGCCAGATGTATTGATGTTGGATGAGCCGACTAACCATTTAGATATTGAAGCGATTCAGTGGTTAGAAGAGTTTATGGATGTTTTTTCTGGTGCAGTTATTTTAATTAGTCACGATAAAACGTTTTTGGATACAGTTACTAAACGTACGATTGAGATTGTTAATCAAAAAATTTACGATTACAAAACAAATTATTCTCACTATTTAGTATTACGTCAAGAACGTAAACAACAACAAGAGAACGCTCAAAAAAATCAACAAAAAATGATTGATCAAACGGAAGTATTGATTGATAAATTTAGAGCAAAGGCAAGTAAATCAGCCATGGCTCAATCGTTGATAAAAAAATTAGATAGATTAGATAGAGTAGAAGTAGACGATATGGACACAGCATCTGTTCGTTTTCGTTTTCCACCTCCAGCACACAGTGGTAAAATTGTGATCACAGCAAATGAAGCTGGAAAATCTTATGGAGAAAAACATATTTTTTCGGGAGCAAATTTCATTATTACAAAAGGAGAAAAAATTGGTTTAGTTGGTCGTAATGGCGAAGGAAAATCAACGATGATGAAAATGATTGCCAGTAAAATAAAATACGATGGCGAAATTCAATTAGGACATAGTGTTTTGATGGGCTACTTTGAACAAGATCAAGAAGAAAAAGTTGATTTAGATAAAACAGTGTTTGAAACCATTGATGAATTAGCTGTTGGTGATGTCAGACGACAAGTGCGTAGTTTGTTAGGCTCATTCTTATTTGGTGGAGATGATATTGATAAAAAGGTAAAAGTACTCAGTGGAGGAGAACGCGGTCGTTTAGCGCTTTGTAAATTATTATTAGAACCTTATAATTTATTGTTGTTAGATGAGCCAACCAATCACTTAGATATTAAATCGAAAGAGGTGTTGAAACAATCTCTCATTGATTATGAAGGAACGCTTGTCATGGTGAGCCACGATAGAGATTTTATGACAGGGTTATGCGATCGTTTATTCGAATTCAGAGATGGTCATTTAAAAGAATACTTATGTGACATTAAAGAGTTTATGGAAATTCGTAAAGTGGAAAGACTTAACGAATTAGATTTGGATAAATCAGGCGTTAAAGCAGCAGCTGTGGTTGAAAAAAAGCAGACAACTGTTTCTGATTTTGAGGCACAAGAAAAGAAAAAGCAACAAAGCCAAATTCAAACACAAATTAAAAAATCGGAAGAAGAAATTGAGCGATTAGAATCTGAGATTAAAAAATTAGATGATCAGTTATCCATTCCAGAAACCTACGATACGCTTAGTAAAGACCCAAACTTTTTTAATTCTTATAATAAATTAAAAAAAGATTTAGAACTAGAAATGCAGAAGTGGGAAAATTTGAGCGCTAAGCTTAATTAATTTATGAAGTGTTTTATAATTAAAAACTACTTCTTAATCCTAACATTTTAATCGCGGTAACAGCGGCTTCGTCGCCTTTGTTGCCGTGTTTTCCGCCAACTCTATCAAGCGCTTGTTCTTCGGTGTTAGTAGTTAATACACCAAAAATAAATGGTTTATTGTATTTTATATTTAGGTCGGTAATTCCTTTTGCAACCGAATCACATATAAAATCAAAGTGTTTGGTATCACCTTGAATAACACATCCCAAACAAATAATAGCGTCCACGTTTCCAAATTCGGCCATGTATTGTCCACCTAAGGTTAATTCAAAAGCCCCAGGTACTGTTTTGGTTACAATATTGTTTTCTGTAGCACCATATTTAATCAAGGTGTTATATGCGCCTTGCATAAGCGCATGTGTGATATGATGATTCCATTCTGCCCACACAATTCCAAATTTCATGCCTGCTGCATTTGGAACATCAGATCCTTCAAAGTTCGATAAGTTTTTTAATTCGCTTGCCATAATGATGTTGTTGTAAATAAAAAAAGGTGAATGAATTCACCTTTTTAATTAATTTAAATAGAATTGATTAATCAATGTTTCCTAAAACTTTTACGCGAGCAATGTATTTTTCAATTTCACGAGCTTCGTTACTTTTAGAATATTCACTTTTTAAACGCTCATATAAAGCTAAAGCTTCTGTATAGTTTGCTTTTACTTCGTAGGCAAAAGCTGCTTTCTTTAAAAATAATGGTGTTGTAAAGTTATTGTTTGACTTCTCTGAAGCACTTAAATAAAATTTAATAGCGTCATCAGTTTTGTTTAATTCCATATTAGCATCGCCAATTGCGCCGATTGCCATAGGAGCAACCATTTCATCATCGCCACTAAATGCTTCTAAGTAAGTGATAGCTTCTTCAAACTTACCAGCACGTAATAAACAAATACCTGCGTAATAATTTGCTAAATTACCTGTTTTAGTGCTTGAATACGCTTCAGCAATTTCTTTGAAACCCATCATTGTTTTAGGTCCTTCAGACGATTGCACATTTAAACCACCGTTTAAGGCAATATTAAAGCTATCTCTTTCAAAATAATTTTGAGCATAAAATATTTCGTTACTTGCTGCTTTTTCTTCGCCAGGTAAATAATAGAATTTATAAAAACTAAATAAGGCTACAATAGCTAATAAAGCACCACCACCGTAAGTAATTGCTTTTTTATTTTCTTCATACAAATCTTCTAAACCACCTAAATTAAGAGTGTTTTTGTTAGATGATTTTGTTTTTTTTGGTTTGTTTACAACCTCTTCAAATTCAACTTGTTCGTTTTGCACTAATTCTTCTGACATATAATCTATTTTTTTGAATTGCGAATATAAACATAATTATCTATTTTCAAAAACTAGACATTAAATTGTTTATGAAGGCAAGGCTGTTAATTTAATTATTCTGTAACAGCAATGTTTTTGACGAGTTTTTCATTGTTTCTTAAAGAAATTGAAAAACCACCTTTAACAATGTGAGGGTAAGCAATATCTAAATCATTGCCTTTGGCATAAATGTAATAACTTCCTTTGTAAAAGGAGATTGAATAATTTCCTTCAGCATCTGCTTGCACACTTGTATCGTATAATTTGTAATCATCCCCAGGGAATTCGGTTGCATTAAACTTAATGTAAACGAGTGCATTTGCTATGGCTTTTCCATGATGATTAACAACCCCCTTTAATGAACTTTTTCCACCTAATTGATTTTTTTTGCAAGACTGAAAACTGAATATAAGGGCAATACTTAATACTATTTTAACTAAGTTATTCATGATTTTTAGTTTTAAGGGTTATTCGGCAAATCGTTTGTCGTTTAAGAACGTTGGATCTGTTAATGTTTTTAAGAATGAAATGATGTCTTTTTTGTTTTGTGTTGTCAATGAAATACCTCCAACTAATAAAGGGTCTAGTGTAGAAGACGAAGCAATAGATGAGCTATAGTGATTTAAACAATCTTCTAAGGTGTTGAAACGTCCATCGTGCATGTATGGTGCAGATTTCTCAATGTTTCTTAAAGAAGGCGTTTTAAATTTATATAAATCGCTTGGTAAATTGGTAATGTGTGCTCTTCCACTATCATTTAAAAGAGTTACACCAATACCATTATTTTTAAATTCATAATTAGTAAATAAAGGTTCGGTGTGGCATGTCGCACATTTTGAAACAAATAAATTATATCCATTTTGTTCCTCCGACGTAAATGATTTAGTTCCTTTTTTAACGTCATCGTATTTACTGTTATAACTATACATAGTACCCAAAAACTGTGCTAATGATTTGAGAAGTCTTTGAGAAGTCATCACTTCATCGCCGTATGCCGCTTTGCATAAGGATTTATATTTTGTTGTTGCATTTAATTTGGTTATGACATTTCCAATAGTTTCATTATGTTCGATCGGATTTGCAATTGGACCTAGTGGCTGTACTTCTAAATTTAAAATTCCACCATCGTGCATAAATGATGTATTCCAATTTAAATTTTGTAAGGCTGGTGAATTTCTTTTTCCTAATATTCCATTTATTCCGTGACTTACATCATGCCCAACGTTTGAAAAAGCTCCAAATTGTTGATGACACGAACCACATGAAATAGTATTATTAGCAGATAAAATAGGATCGTAAAATAAATTCTTACCAAGCAAAAATCGTTCTGTAGTAATCGTGTTATTATTGAAATTATATGTTGGAGTAGGCCAGCCTTCTGGCACAATTTCTTTAATTCCTTCAACATTAACAACAGGAATAATTTCAGGGTCAACTGAACAAGAATAGCTTAGAAATAAAACACTTCCTATTATTAATTTAATTTTCATTTTCTAAAATTAAGTTTGAATTAAATAATGTTGTGTATCAAAAGTAGTTAATTATTAATTAAACAAATAGCATAAAAATTAGTTTAGGCTTTCGCTAATTCAATCACTGTAATTTCAGGCCAAATACCTAATCTACCGGGGTAACCTAAAAATCCTAAACCTCTATTTACATATAAATATTGATTATCTTGCTTATATAAACCTGCCCAATTTTTATATAAATACTTTACAGGACTCCATTTAAAGCCAGGTATTTCAATCCCAAATTGCATACCATGTGTATGTCCACTTAATGTTAAATCAATGTCGTTGTATTTTGATTCTTTTAAAACTTGCCTATCCCAATGCGATGGATCGTGAGACAATAAAATTTTAAATGGATAATTTTCTGTACCTGCATGCGCGTTTTCTAACTTTCCATATTTAGGAAATCTTAAATTACCGCCCCAGTTTTCAATACCAAGTAAGGCAATTTTTTCTCCATCCTTTTCGATAGGTACATGTTCATTCATTAATAAACGCCAACCCGAATTTTTGTGCACATCTTTTAATGCTTCTAAGTTTTCTTTTTTATGTTCAGTAGATTGCCATTGAACGTAATCGCCATAATCATGATTACCCAAACAAGAATATACACCATATGGAGCTTTCAACATTTTATAGGTTTCAAGATGTGGTTTTGTTTCTGATGTTTCATTGTTTACTAAATCACCAGTAAAAAATATAATATCCGGTTTCTGATCTAATACAATATTAAATGCTTTTATTAAAGGTTCTGTGCTTAAAAAACTACCACAATGTATGTCAGATAATTGAACTATTTTGAAGCCAATAAATGCGTCTGGTAAATTTGGAGCAATAACTTTTACCTTATGAACTCTGTATTTATAAGCTCCTCTGAGCATTCCATAAATTAAAGAAACAGCAGGAATAACTGAAAAAGTTAAAGCTAAATAACTGAAAAATTTTAACCGACTGATAGAATGACTTGATTCAGAAATGGGCTGATTTGTGGTAGTTGTAAATTTTGAAACAATCCATTTTATTCCTCTTATCAAATCATCAACCACTAAAAATGTGCTTCCAATGAGTTTACTTAAAAAAAACATAATAAATACAAATAGAATTAATCTTAAAAAAGAATTCCATTCTGGTGGCGGGAAAATAGTAGCTAAAGCAGAGAATAATATGGTTAGTGCGCTAATAACGTAAGCCACATTCATGATATATTTTCTTTTTACTGGCGAATAATCTGCAGTAATGACTTTTAACGCTTGAGTAAAATACAGTTCAACAGCCAAAATAAAAATGAAGACAATGAACAAAAAAAGAAAGGATGGTTTCATAGTAAATAATAATATGCAAATATATTGATAAGTACCTAAATACAACTATTTTACTCATTAAATAGAATTGCTTTAATGTTAATTACTTGTAAAAATGTTGAAGTTTTTTTTATAAAAAGTAAGCAATCAAAAATCAAAGTATTACATTTGGCGCAAAATAAATACAATTATGATAAAAGAGGTATATATTGTTTCGGCAGTTAGAACACCATTAGGATCTTTTGGTGGAACATTAGCAGGAATTTCTGCTACAAAATTAGGATCAATAGCTATTAAAGGAGCTTTAGATAAAATTAAATTAGACCCAAGTTTAGTAAACGAAGTGTTTATGGGTTCTGTTATTCAAGCTAATTTAGGACAAGCTCCTGCTCGCCAAGCAGCGAAATTTGCTGGTTTACCAGACGCAGTAAATTGTACAACCGTTAATAAAGTTTGTGCAAGCGGTATGAAAGCGATTGCCTTAGCAACTCAAGCAATTTTATTAGGTGATGCTGAAATTGTTGTGGCTGGTGGAATGGAGAACATGAGTCAAGCGCCATTTTATTTAGAGAATAACCGTTGGGGTGCAAAATATGGACATGGAACTGTTATTGATGGTTTGGTAAAAGACGGTTTAACTGATGTATACGGTAATGTACCAATGGGAAATTGCGCTGATTTATGTGCCAAAGAACATAATTTTACTCGTGAGCAACAAGATGCTTTTGCTATCGAATCATATACACGTTCGGCAAATGCTTGGAAAGCAGGTAAATTTGCAGATGAAATTGTTCCAGTAGAAATTGTAACCAAAAAAGGAACTGTTTTATTTTCAGAAGATGAAGAATATAAAAACGTGAATTTTGAAAAAATTCCAACATTAAAACCAGTATTTACAAAAGAAGGAACTGCAACAGCAGCAAATTCATCAACAATGAATGATGGAGCAGCGGCATTAATTTTAATGAGTAAAGAAAAAGCAGACGCATTAGGATTAAAACCTTTAGCAAAAATTGTAAGTTATGCAGATGCAGAACAAGCTCCAGAATGGTTTACAACAACACCAGCCATTGCACTTCCTAAAGCTGCAGAAAAAGCTGGATTAAAAGTTTCAGATATTGAGTATTTCGAATTAAATGAAGCCTTTTCGGTTGTTGGACTTGCTAATACTAAATTAATGAATTTAGATCCTTCAAAAGTGAATGTGAATGGTGGAGCTGTTTCATTAGGTCATCCATTAGGAGCATCGGGAGCAAGAGTTATTGTAACGTTGATTAATGTATTGAAACAAAATAATGCCAAAATTGGTGGTGCCGCTATTTGTAACGGTGGTGGTGGAGCATCAGCTTTAATCATTGAAAATATGTAGTTTTCTAATTACCTTTTCATAAAAAAAAACGCTACTTTATGTAGCGTTTTTTTTGTTTAAAAATTTAAGAATCATATTATTTTAGCATTTCCCAAAGCACAATACCAATTGTTACTGAAACATTAAATGAATGTTTGCTTCCAAATTGTGGAATTTCTATACAAACATCACTTTTGTCGATTATCGTTTGTTCAACACCATATACTTCATTCCCAAAAACAAAGGCAGTTGGC
>JBILCJ010000016.1:0-19770 GCA_044353195.1 Bacteroidia bacterium
CTTCAGCAGTTGGTGTGTACTATTATTTTAAAGTCATAATTGCCATGTATTTTAAAGCTCCTTCAAAACACGATGGTATTACTATTGATTCATCTCACGTTGTTTTATTATTATTAACCACATTATTTACAATTGCTTTAGGCTTGGTTCCTAATTTCGTGATTGAAATTTTTGGATAGGATTAACGATGTTTATCTACTCAACACCTGCTAATTTATTTTAGCAGGTGTTTTTTTTAGCCCTGATTGCAGTGAAAATCCTTTTTTGTTTTATTTCAAAACAAAAAAGATTGCAACGGAAAGCAGGAATAAGCTCCAAAAAAATCTGTATTCATACAAATGAATTAATGCTTTATTTATTTTACTCTTAAAACTCGCATCCCGCTTAACTTGTATTGTGTTTAACTAGCCCTGATTGTAATGAAAATCCTTTTTTGTTTTCCCTTCAAAACAAAAAAGATTGCAATGGAAAGCAGGAATTAGCTCCGAAAAATATATGAAGAGCCTACAAATTCTTGTCCATTTTCTTATAGTAAATCAAAAAGAAAATGATGAACACTAAAGAGTAAAATATATTAAAGAAAAAACGGAAATCAAAAATTTCTAAGAGCATAAACGTAATGACACGAATGGTAAACGTTGTAATAAATAAATGTACGCCCCATTGTTTCATGTGCCAAATTCCAATCACAGAAATAAATTGCAGTGTAATTATAATGCCAATCGTCATTGGAATAAAATCACCCATCCGTTTTATAGAAGGAATAAATAATAACGGAAATGCCAATAAAATTAGTATGATGGCAGTGACACTAATGATGCTAATTATTTTTGGTCTTTGTACTTGTGCCATATCAATTTGTTCTAATTGCTTCAACTGGATCGAGTTGTGATGCGCCATAAGCTGGAATAAACCCAGAAATAATTCCAATTAAAACGGAAATGGATAGTCCTAAAATAATATTAGAACGTGTTAACGTTATCTCCATATCAATAAATGAATGAGATATTAGTGTGAGAAAATAGATTATAATTAATCCTATTATTCCACCAATGAGCGAAAGAAATACCGCTTCGAATAAAAATTGAGAAAGTATAAAATAATTTTTAGCACCCAATGATTTTTGTATACCAATAATATTTGTACGTTCTCTTACCGAAACAAACATAATATTTGCAATTCCAAAACCACCAACAAGTATTGAAAAACCTCCAATAATGGCACCAGCAACGCTTACCATGTCAAACAAGCCGTCAAAACCTTTACTTAACAAATTAGTTTCGTTTAATGAGAAGTCGTCATCTGCCAGAGGTTTCAAGCCTCTAATAGCGCGCATGGCACCAGTGAGTTCATCTTTTAACTGAATATTTGTTACACCCGGTTTTGCTTTTGCCGCAATAAATGGATCACTGTTTTCTGATTTAACGTCCATGAGGAGTCTAGCGAAATTATAGGGGACAATGGCTTGGTTATCCATTGAATTCCCAAGCATGCT
This sequence comes from Bacteroidia bacterium, assembly GCA_044353195.1. Lineage (GTDB taxonomy): Bacteria > Bacteroidota > Bacteroidia > B-17B0 > Aurantibacillaceae > UBA4416. Next base: position 1,496 of record JBILCJ010000016.1, read on the forward strand.
TTCGCCTTCTTTTTTTATGATACCAATTACTTTACAATTTCTACCAGCCACTTTTATGGTTTTCCCGAGTGCATTTTCATCGTTTGGAAATAAACCTTGGGCAAGTGTGTAGCCTAATAGCACTACATTGTAGCCTCCGTCCACTTCATCTTCTCTAAAATATCGACCATCTTCAATATCAAAGGATTTAACTTTGCCAAATTCAAATGACCAACCAGAGACAATCGCATTTTCAATCGTATTATTATTTCGCTTCAATGTTTTGCGCGCACCTATTCTGAAACCTATCGCATCGGCACTTTTAATTTTTCTCTGCAACTCTGCTAATTCGTTGTACGCTGGTACTGGACGATTCATGTACTTCCACCACGGGTAATCTGGGCCAAATGTCCAAGGCCATTTCATTACAAACACTACATTTTCTCCCAAGCTTTGAACGCTACCGCGAATGTTTCGCTCTAAGCTATCAACGATTGTAAAAACGGTTATAATAGAGAAAATACCAATCGTAATACCTAATAAACTTAGAAACGTGCGAAGTTTGTTCACAACAAGCGCTTGCCATGCAAATACAATACTTTCTTTAATTAATGTTGTTATCACACCATAAATATAATTGATATTTATTTAGCTTTCTGCTATTATTTTTTTAACGGTAAATCTGATGCATTTCATTTCGAATACTTATTTTAATCGGAAAAATTATTGCCATCCTATCATTGATTTTTTGTTCAATTTTTATTGTAAATTTGAATTAAATATTAATTGTAGATCATGAGAATAACATTATTTTTTGTAGGATTCATTGTAATTAGCTTATTAAATTCATCTTGTCGAAACCCTAATCAATATCAAAAACAAGTTAAAGAGTTAGATAGTTTAAAAGTTGTTTTACAAGAAGCCATTGTGAGTTTTAATACCATTGATTCTGTTAAATGTGTTGAGGTGTATGCCCAACAATATACCTACGCATCCTTTATTAAATCTAATTTGAAGGATACGGTTTCCATAGCTACGGCTGAGCAATTGCAACTGTTTTATTCTATTGGAAAAAATTTAGTTAGTTTTTTAGTTATGAGTCCTAATTGGAAAGATGAAGCTAAACAGTCCATCAAACAATTAACAGATTTGAGTCATGATTTAAAAAATGGAAGTTTAGAAGAAGAAACTGTTTTTGATTTTGTATCTGATGAGAACAGACATGCAACTAAGATAATTGAAGAGTTAAAGACTAATACAGATTTAATGAGATATAGTTTAGATGTATTTTCTAAATCATTGCCTGTAGCTCAAGAAACGGTTAAGAAATTGAATAATGGTGCATTACCAGAATTGATTCATCCGGAAATTAGAAAAAAGCCTACGAAGCATTAGTTGAAAAAATTAGCTCTTATAATTAGTTTAGTGTTTGTTGTTTTTAATTGTGTTTCACAACGCAATAACGATGAAGAATTGGCTATGCAGTTTTACGAATTAAAACAATTTGATAAAGCGGTGGTTTATTTTGGAAAGCTATTTGATAAGTCGCCCGATGCTTACTATTCCTATTATTTCAAGTGCCTTCTTGCCACACAGGAATATATAAGAGCAGAAAAAATTACAAAAAAACAGATTAAACGAAATTCTAGTAATTCCTATTTATACGTTCAATTGGGAAGTGTATACAAACTTCAAGGTAATATAGATAAAGAAAAAGAACAATACAGCAAAGCAATCAAAGAACTGATTCCTGAACAAAATAATGTGTTTACATTGGCACACGCCTTCGACGATTTGGAATTGTATGATTACGCCATCGACGTCTATAAAAAAGGTAGAGCTCAAAATCCAACTACTTATCCCTACTATTATGAAATAGCTGATATGTATAAAAAAAATGGCGATGTAAAAGCCATGGTAAACGAATACTTAGATGCCATTTCCTTTAGTGAAAATGAAATTTACACTGCTCAAGCGCATTTACAACAATCGTTGGGTTATGATGAAAAAAATGGAGGTTTTAATAATCCGATTTTAAAACAGGAATTACAAAAACGCATTCAATCTAATCCCGATCAATTTATTTTTTCAGAATTTTTAATTTTCATACAAATTCAACAGAAAGATTTTGATGGTGCTTTTGTGCAATGCAAAGCCATTGATAAGAGACAAAAAGGTGATGGCTCACGATTAATGACGTTGGCTAAATTATGTGTGAGTAACGAGAATTATTTAGTTGCAGAAAAATGTTATCAATACGTTATCACTAAGGGAAAAGCAAATGAGTTTTACGATGCTGCTCATATTGAAAAATTAAACACACGATTTTTGCAGTTATCATCAAGTTTAAATCCATTATTAACTGATTTATCACAGTTGAATATAGATATTGAAACAGCCATAAAAAAGTACGGAACGAATGAACTAACCTTATCGTTGATTAAAAAGAATGCAACGTTAAAAGCCTATTATTTAAACCAGCCGAATAGTGGCATTCAATTACTCGAAGATGTGATTGCCAATTATGGGTTTGACAAAAATACAACGGCTGAAATGAAGATTGACCTTGCCGATATGCATCTTTTAGTTGGAAACATTTGGGATGCTTCTTTATTGTATTCGCAGGTTGAAAAAGATTTTAAATATGAAGTGGTTGGACAAAACGCAAAGTTTAAAAATGCAAAATTAAGCTATTATGCTTCCGATTTTAAATGGGCAAAAACACAATGCGATGTGTTAAAAGGATCAACTTCTAAAACCATTGCCAATGATGCCTTAGATTTATCTTTAATTATTACAGATGCTATTGGTATTGATACCAATGAAGTACCGCTTCAAATGTTTGCAGCAGCTGATTTATTAATTCTTCAACATCAATATCAATCTGCTTTGCTTAAATTAGATAGTATTAATAGTTTGTTTTCTGAACATACCTTAGGCGATGATATCTATTTTAAAAAAGCTGAAATTTTCAAATCAACTAATCGATTTGTTGAAGCAGCAAAAATGTATGCCAACATCGTTGAATTTTTTCCAAATGAATTGTATGGCGATGATGCCTTATACAAACAAGCCGAATTATATGACATACAATTAAATGATAAGGAAAAAGCTAAGCAATTGTATAAAGATGTTTTAGATTTATATCCAGGAAGTATTTATGTGGTTGAGGCTAGAAAAAAATACAGACTGTTGCGCGGAGATACTTTAAATTGAGAATAAAAGAGGTGTTTAATTCATTACAAAGTATAGATAGTTGATTGTTACAATTCCTTAAAATGTTGTATCTTTAGGTTTTATAAATGTTACAAGGAAAACATATTTTACTAGGTATAACAGGTGGAATCGCCTCTTATAAATGTGCTAATTTGGTAAGATTATTTATGAAAGAAGGCGCTGTGGTAAAAGTCGTCATGACAAAATCAGCTCACGATTTTGTGACACCCAAAACATTATCCGTTCTAAGTAAAAATGAAGTGCTGTCAGATTTTTTTGACACATCCGATCGTTGGAATAATCATGTGGCTTTAGCCGAATGGGCTGATGTATTTGTTATCGCGCCATTAACCGCTAATACACTCGCAAAATTAGCAAGTGGTATCTGCGACAATTTATTAACGGCTTGTTATTTATCTGCTAAATGCGATGTTTATGTGGCACCTGCTATGGATTTAGATATGTATCAACATCCAACAACTTTAAAAAATTTAGATACCTTAAAACAAAATAAGAATACAATCATCCCCGCTCAGTTTGGCGAGTTAGCGAGTGGATTAATTGGAGAAGGCCGTATGGCCGAACCTGAATCTATTGTTGATTTTATAAAGATAAAACTAACACAGTCTTTGCCACTTCATGGTAAAACTGTATTAGTCAATGCGGGCCCAACTTATGAAGCCATTGATCCAGTTCGATTTATTGGAAATCGTTCAAGCGGAAAAATGGGCGTTGCCATTGCCGATGAGTTCTCTAAACAAGGCGCTAACGTGACACTTGTACTCGGACCTTCTCATCAAAAACCATTGCAAAAAAACATACACGTCGTGCATGTTCAAAGTGCAGATGAGATGCTAAAGGCTTGTCAGTCTGTTTTTCAAGCATGTGATATAGCAGTCTTATCTGCTGCCGTTGCTGATTATAAGCCAAAAGAAGTATCGGAAATAAAAATTAAAAAAAAGGATTCTGAACTTACGTTAACGCTTACAAAAACAGTGGATGTATTAGAAACCTTGGGGAAATTAAAAACGAAACAAGTTTTAGTTGGATTTGCACTCGAAACCAATAACTTGATTGAATACGCAAAAGAAAAAATTCAGAAAAAAAATTTAGATTTTATTGTTGCCAATTCAACAGCTGACGAAGGTGCTGGTTTTGGTTTCGATACCAACAAAATAACCATCATTGACAAACACAATAATTTAACTAATTTTGAGTTAAAGTCTAAACAAGAAGTAGCTTCGGATATTGTAAATTATGCCATTCAAATTGTCAATAAACATGTTTAAATACATACTCATAATCTTTATTTTTTGTGCTTCAAACATGGTGGCACAAGAATTAAATTGCCAGGTAACAGTTGCGTCACCTCAAATTCAGGGAACTACAGAAAAACAAATTTTCGAACAATTACAAAAATCGATTTTTGAGTTCATGAATAATACGAAGTGGACAAAAGACAATTATACGACCGCTGAAAGAATTGATTGTTCTATTTTAATCAATATTACAAAAAAGTTAGAAACGGATGAATACAAAGCCACTATTCAAGTTCAAAGTAGACGACCCGTTTTTAAAAGTTCTTATTTTTCACCTGCAGTCAACTACATAGATGAAAATTTCACATTTAAATACCAACAATTTCAACAACTCGAATTTAATTTAAATACCTATTCAACGAATCTAACTTCTGTACTTTCATTTTATGCTTTTATTATTTTAGCTAATGATTATGATACGTTTGCTAATTTGGGAGGAACAGAATATTTTCAAAAAGCACAACTTGTTGTTGCCAATGCACAAAGTTCAGGAGAGGTTGGTTGGAAGTCTCAAGAAACAGATAAAAACAGGTATTGGATACCCGAGAATGCCTTGCAACCTGTATTCTTGCCCATAAGAGAATGTATGTATAAATTCCATAGAATGGGCTTAGATGTTATGTTTGATAAGCCAGATGAGGGCAGAGCAGAAATATTAAAATCTTTAGAGGCGCTTCTTGAAGTTTATAAAAACAGACCTGCTAGTTTCATTATGGAATTATTTTTTAATGCGAAAGCAGATGAAATCGTCAATATTTTCTCGAAAGGGTTGCCTGATCAAAAAGCTAAAGCCGTGCAAGTTCTAACTACGGTTTCTCCAGCTAATACTAATAAATGGTATAAAATACAGGCTAATTAATTGATTTAGTGCCTAACGCCATTTATTTCTGAAAATAAATAATTAATAATTAGTTGTTTTTGATATTTTGGTATAAAAATTGTTTTAGTAGATTTAATTTTTTTTAAATTTATTAAACTATGACAAAAAGATCACTATTCATTTCTTTGCTTTTAATAGGGTTTACTTCTATTGCTCAAGAGGTTACCAAAGAAGATGCCGCTAAATTGCAAGTGGAAGCCGACAAATTAAAAACCATGCAATCTGATACTGCAAAACCATGGAAACTTGGTGGAATAGTAGCCTTAAATGGGCAGCAGGTGTCTTTAAGCAACTGGGCAGCGGGCGGAAATAATTCAATTTCATTAGGTGGATTAGTAAACGTCTTTGCCAATTTTAGAAATAAAAAGTCTACTTGGGATAATTCATTAGAATTAGGTTATGGAGTTATTAAGCAAGGCAATAATAAAAATTGGTGGAAAAATGACGATAAAATCCAAATTACATCTAAATATGGCCGTCATGCTTATAAAAGTTGGTATTATTCCGCTTTAGCAGATTTTAGAACACAATTCGCTAACGGCTATAATTACCCAAATGATTCCATTTACATTTCAAAATTAATGGCGCCTGCTTATGGCTTAATCGCCATGGGTTTTGATTATAAGCCAAACGATCGTTTCACCGTTTTCATTTCTCCTTTAACAGGTAAATTTACCATCGTAAACGACGATAGTTTAGCTCGCATTGGAGCATTTGGTGTTCAAAAAGAAATTAGAGACCCCTATAATGGCGGCACTATAACACAGCAATTCAAAAATCACAGAGAAGAATTCGGGGGGTATTTCAAAATGGAATACAAAGCTAAAGTGATGGAAAATATTACGTTTCAAACAGTAGTAGAATTATTCTCTAATTATTTGCATAACCCACAAAACGTGGATGTAAACTGGACAACACTGACAACCTTAAAAGTAAATAAGTTTATTTCAGCTACAATTTCTACACAATTAATTTATGATGATGATATTAAAGTGTTAAGAAATGTAGGTGACCAAAAAGGAACTGTTGGCCCAGATGTACAATTTAAGCAAGTTCTTGGAGTTGGATTTAATTATAAGTTTTAAATAATCACCTATCCCCTAAAAACGAAAGCGAACCAAATAGGGTTCGCTTTTTTTATGACTATGTAAAATAATGTTAAATCAAGGCTTTAAATAGTCTGAATAGCTCGGTTGAAAATAGATTTTGTTTTTATTAATCGTAAATTTATAGAAAAATGAATAGGATTAATATTTAATAAAAAAATAACATCAAACTGTTTTTTTACGGAATACATATCTTTCTAAAATAACTATATTTGACCTCGAAAAAAAAGAAATTACATTTATACAACGATTAGGTTACATTTTTGGTTAACCGTCACAATAAAAATTAAAACATCAATAAATTGAGATATGAAAAAAGTAGTGTTTTTAACAACCAGTATCATCATCACGCAATGTGTTAATGCGCAAACCTTAAAAGAGGCTGTGGTTAAAACGGATAACGAAAGATTTGAATCAGCAGCAAGTGATTACAGAGCACTTATTGCAAAAGAGCCAACCAAAGGAGATAATTATTTTTATTTTGGAGAGAATTATTTCAGAAAAGGAGATTTAGATTCTGCAAATCTATGTTATGTTAAAGGCGCCGAATTAAATGCAACCTATCCATTAAACTATGTTGGATTAGCGAAAATCCTTTGGTATAAAGGATTGCAAACTGAAGCGAAAACGCAGTTGTTTAAAGCCTCAACACTTGGTGCAAAAAACGCAGAAGTGATGCGTAAAACGGCTGAAATATATATTAATGCTGAAACAAAAAGTTTAGATGAAGCCATTAATTTATTGAATGCTGCTATAAAAATTGAACCTAAAAATCAAGAAAGTTATTTGTTGATGGGTGATGCGATGTTGGAAAAAAATCCAACTGATGGCGGACCTGCTATTAAAAATTACAACAAAGCAACTGAATTAAATCCCGCATCTCCAAAAGGAGATTTACGCTCAGGGAGATTATACCAACGTGGACAAAATTATCAATTGGCTTTAGATCTTTACAAAAAAGCACAAGCAACGGATCCTACTTACGCGCCAGCTTACCGCGAAAAAGCAGAGTTGTATTATAAGGCTGGACAAAAAGCAAATGCTGTTGAAAGCTATAAAAAGTATTTAGAATTAAATAACAGTTTGGATGCTCGTGAGCGCTATGCTTCATTCTTATTTAGTAACAAACAATATAATGAGGCCATTGCTGAATTAGAAAATTTGCAAAAAGCAGGTAACACCAAATTTTATTTAGATCGCATGTTAGGTTATTCTTATGCAGAAATTGGTAACACCTTAGATAAAGAAGCTTTTAATAAGGGATTAATATCAATCAATACGTTTTTTGAAAAAACAGCAGCGATGCCTAATTTTAAATACGTAGCAACCGATTACAAATACAAAGGCATACTATTAGCAAAAACAGGAAAAGATAGCTTAGGTGTACTTGAAATGGAAAAAGCCATTGCTTTAGATCCAGCAAAATCCTCTGATATGATTAGAGAAATTGCAAAAGCAAATATGAAAGCTAAGAAGTATTTCAAAGCAATTGAAACCTATGAAAGATTGATGGATGGAAATCCTAAAAACTTAACCGGTGCTGATTATTTTGATTTAGGTCGGTCTTATTATTTTGGAGCAAAAGATTTTGTAAAAGCTGATACGTGTTTTTCGAGATTGTGCCAATTAAGTCCGACTTTTGCTACAGCTTATTTTTGGAGAGCAAAAGCAAATACACAACAAGATTTAAAAAACGAAAAGTGGTTAGCTAAACCGCATTATGAAGCTGCAATGGCATTAGTTAAGTTAGAAGAACGAACAACAGCAAGTAACAAAGCTAACGTTATTGAGGCGTGTGAATATTTAGGATATAATGCTTTGACATTAAAGGATAATGCAAAAGCAAAAGAATATTTTACTATTATTAAGGATTTAGATCCAAATAATAAAAAGCAAATTGATTTTTTCAAAAGCCCTGCAGGGAAATAAAAAAATATAGAGCATAAAAAAGCGAGAATTATAATTCTCGCTTTTTTTATGCCTTTAAAAAATCAGTTTTAAAAATCATCATCTTCGGCTTCTTTCTTTTTAGATTGTAATGTTTTTCCTTTTTTTGTTTCATCTTCACCAATTTTTAGTTGAAATTTTTGGTCAGATTTTAAAACAGGTGTTTTACGATTTTGAATGGTGTCTTTTTTAAATAACCCAAATTCTTCTTTCAATATGTTTTTTATGGTTTGCTTTTCGGCTTTTAGATCTTCTTTAATTTTTTGTTTTGCACCGCTTTTGTCGTAAGAGATGGTTGGATTATCAATCGGACCTTTCATCAATAAGAACACGCTACGTCTGTTATCAGGGTCGTTTTCAACGAGTGACAACTCTTCGTCAAATTGCTTGTTAGCTTTTTGTTTTTTCGCTAACAATTCACTTATGAGTAATTGGATGTGATAATCAATTTGGTTGTCAAAGGTATGACTACCCCATAAATCTAAATTAATGGCGGTGGATTTAATTGATGTTTTTGGGAGTGTAATGGTTCTGTTTTTAATTGACAAATTACTTTGTAAAGCAGAAAATTTAATGTGTTTTAATTCTTTTAAATCGATGTATTTAGCTAAACTTTCTAGTGGTTTAAAACCAATCAATTCGCCTTGTTCAATGATTAAATTACTATTTGCAGTTATGCTATTTAAATCTACATGAAGTGCTTTATCCCAATTTCCTGTAAAATCAATGTTAGCTGTCACAAATCCTTTCAAGTGTTGGTCTTGTATGGTTGCTTGTCCGAAGTTATTGAGCTCAGTGAACATATCTTTGATGTTTAGTTTGGATAAATTACAATCACCCGAAATCTTGATTTCCTTTTCTCCGCTAGCATCCGCAAATGCATTAATAGAAACGTTTCCATCCATTGCTAAAAAGGTTACATCATTGAGTGCAATCTTTTGATTTTTTAGAAATAATTTACCACTTAATTGCGACGCTTTAAATTTTTGGAAAGCTAATTTTTTTATAACAATCACCAAGTTTAATTCTAAATTTGGTGGAATAAATACCAATGATTCTTTTGAATCGTCATTACTTTTAAATAAAAAATCTTCTAATTCAATTCTTTCACTTGTGACAGTTGAGTTAATGATTAAGTTAGTTTTAGAATCAAAAACATATTCTAAGAAATTAGGAATATCTCCAACAATAACAACCTCTGAATTCCCTTTGATTAATTTTAAATTAGAAACTTCTAAATGCCTATTCATTAATTTAACTTCACCTTCAGGAATATTAATTTCTTTTTCAGATTGTTTAAATTTGGCCTTAATATTTTTTAAAGTAGCATGACCATTTGCTAGAACAGTTGGACTGAATGAGTTTGATTTTAATTCGCTCAATTTGCCTTCTATATCTGCCATTAAGAGAATATTTCCAGTTAATTGTTGCAATGTGTCAATAGGATAAAAGGTGTTTAATTCTTCTAAATTCGTATTCGCATCAATGTTTAATTTGATATAAGGATCATTGAAGTTATTTAATTCTAAATGACCTTTAAATGTGTTTGTATTTAAATTGGCTCTTATGTTATTTAAAGTTAACGCACTGTTGTGGTCATCAATCATAATCGTACCTTCTAGATTAACTTGACTTAATGAGGTGTTTTGAGGTTTATAATTAATAGTGGCTTGTTTGATTCCAAATTTTGAATGTAATGAAAACGATTTCCCTGCTTTGTAATGGCATTCACCAGTTGCGTAAAATTCTCCATCACTTTCATAGTCGTTCAACTTAGTTTGAAAATTTTCAGGCAGTAGAGAAAGGGTAGAAGCAATGTCTAAATTTTTACCTGTGAAAAGTATGTCGAGTGCTAACAAACTGTCTTTTATTTCAAAAGATCCTGAGCTCTTCATTAAAGCTGAATTAACTTTCGTATCCGCTTGTATAATTTTGAAATAGGAATCATGTACTTCTATTTCAGTTTCAAATTTCAGCTGTTTTTTTTGGATGTATTTTACCTTTTGAATTTGAAATAAATCCATATACGCTAAGCCGTTAGTTTTTAAAATATAATCGGATTCACTAAATTTTCCACTAAATACAACTTCATTAAGTTTAGTTGATAGTTTTATTTTTTTGATAGCGTTTTTGTAACTTAAATAAACCTGTGTTAATTTAATTTTTTCTAATGCAAATACTAATTTATCATTGGAAGTTATGGTATCTGTAGTTTTCCAAATACTATAATTTTCGTTCCCTTGTTTATCAATTTTTAAATTAACTTTTGAATTTTCAAGTTCAATATTATTAATGGTGTAATTTTTATTGAATAAATTTTCGATGTTAAATTCTAACGCTAATCTATCTGCATAGAGCATTGTGTCTTGAGATGTAAAGTTTTTACTTTCTAATGCTAATATGTTTTTAAATTCAAGAGCGCATTTTGGAAAGGAATTGATGATGGTTAAATCTATATTTTGTGGCTCAATAATTATTTTACAGTTAAGGTGTTTGTTTAATTCGTTGATGATGATTGCTTTCACATCATCTTCATAAAAGTATACAAAAAGAGAACTTATGGACAATACAGATGTAATGGTGATTAATAATCCAATAAAAAAGCGTTTAATAAACTTTAATACATTGAACTTTTTGCCCGTCAATTCAGTATGAATTTCATTATCCATTTATCGTGTTATGTAATTTTTTTTAAGACATTTTATTCTTATATAAATAACAGAATAAATAAATTACTTAAAAGTTAAATTATTCAAAAATGATAACATCGTTTTGTTAGTTGTGTGACTGAAATTTTTGCTAAAAAAAAATCAAACCGTAAGGTTTGATTTTTTAAATTATAATAAATAAAGAGAATTAAAACTCATATCGATAAATCGGATCGATGTCACTATTGTCATCGTAAACCGCTTTTAATTCGGTAATTAATCCACTATTTAATCCGTAAACCCAACCATGTATTTGAACACTTTTTCCTTCACTCCATGATTTTTGAACAATTTTAGTCTCAGCTAAATGTTTTACTTGTTGTATAACATTTAATTCAGTCAATCTATCTGCACGCTTATCTTCATCAATAATAGCATCTAATTCTAGTCTATTAATATTATAGACATCTTTGATATTCCTCAACCATTTATCTACCAAACCGTAAGTTTTACGAGTCATTGCTGCTCTTACACCTCCACAACCATAGTGTCCGCAAACAATGATGTGTTTTACGCCTAAAACGTTTACTGCGTATTCTAAGACACTCATGAGATTAAAATCAGTATGAACAACCATGTTAGCAATATTCCTGTGAACAAACATTTCTCCACTTTCAGTATTTGTTACCTCATTAGCTGGCACACGGCTATCACTGCAACCTATCCATAAATAATCAGGTTTTTGTCCTAAAGATAATTTTTTGAAATATTCTGGATCATCAAATTTTTTCTCTAATGCAAAACGTCTATTTCCATCTATTAATTTTTGATATATCTTATCCATGTTTAAATTATTTATATTTTATCAATTCAATTTCTATTTTCTTTTTATGCGAAGCGTTGATAAAATCATCAATTACATCTTTCGAATCTCTATTCATTTTTTTATTAATACTAGCATCAATTATCACTTTACTATCAGGTAATATTTCACTAAAAAATTTTATTAAGAAACCTTTATTGAAGAAAGTGACATGTTGTGGTAACTTTATCAGATAGTAAAGCTTTCCATCAATAGTATCGCTGCTTGATTCGAATGATGATTTTATATTATCTCTAATTATAAATATGATAGCGATTATAAGTCCAGCAAATACACCTTTTAATAAATCAGTGCTCAACATCACTATAATTGTAATAACAAAAGGTATAAATTGCTCAAATCCAAATTTCCACTGCTCTTTAAAGATGGCAAGTTTAGTTAATTTAAAACCAGTAACAATTAATATGGCTGCAAGACATGCATTTGGTATCAATGCTAGGATATTGGGTAATAGTAAAATACTAACTAATAATAAAACAGCATGAAAAACAGTTGATATTTTTGATTTCGCTCCTGAATTTATATTAGCAGAACTTCTTACAATAACCGAAGTAATTGGTAAACCACCAATAAAACCACAGGCAATATTTCCGATACCTTGTGCCACTAATTCTTTGTTTGTATTCGATTCATTTTTATCTGGATCTAGTTTGTCAATAGCCTCAATACCTAATAAAGTTTCTAAACTGGCTACTACGGCTAAGGTGAAAACAATTATCCAAAAATGACTTTTATTGGCAGCACTAAAATCTGGAAAAAATAGATTAGCTTGTAAATCAGAATATGAATTAATTGTTGGTAGGTTAACTAAATGCTGAGTGCTTATTGCCAAAAATTCGTTGTTTTGAAACGCTATTGTTAGTAAAATACCAGTCAATACTGCTAATAACGGACCTGGAATAATAGATAAAATTTTATTTTTTTTGAAAAATGACTTTTCTGCAATGATTAAAATTATAAATGAAATTAAACCTATTATGATTGACCCAGGGGTTATGAAGTTAATCATATGAACTAATTCTGTAAATGAATTCTCGCCATCTAATTGAATAAATTGTTCATCACCTGATGGATCAGTATCATACCCAAATAAGTGAGGAATTTGTTTTATAATTAGAATAATACCGATACCTGCTAGCATCCCTTTTATCACAGCATTAGGTATAAAATTTCCGACTGAACCTGCTTTTAATATACCTAACAGTATTTGAAATACACCTGCAAAAACAACAGCTGCAATAAAAGCTTGATAACTACCTAACTGGCTCACAGAGGCTAAAACAACAGCAGTTAACCCAGCTGCAGGACCCGACACACTGTATTTCGACCCGCTAAATAGGGTAACTAAAATGCCACCAATTACTCCGGAAATTATTCCCGAAAATAAAGGAACTTTGCAAGCTAAAGCAATTCCTAAACATAAAGGTAGCGCAACTAGAAACACAACTAAACCTGCTTTTAAGTCTGCAAGTATTTTTTTTTGAAACATATTTTTTTTATTAAGATTAAAGAATAGTTAAATAGTGATCTGTACTCTTTGAGGAGTGAATAAAATTTATTTAATTCCTTGGAGGTGGGCCTTGCACATTTTTAATCATCGAAATCAATTTTGATTCCTCTAGATTTAATATACAAACGGTTTGAGTGAGGTTAGTAAATTCTAAATTTTCGAAGTGTGAAATTAATTTAGCATCTTCATTTAATTCTTTTTTTTCTGTCTCGTCTTCTTCAATATCTATTTCACTTAAAATGACCGATGTGGTTTGTTTAAATAACTTGAATGTAGCATGAAATGAGTTGAAAAATATACCAACTAAACAAACTAAAAAAAGTAAATAGGTTAGGTTTTTTTTCATTGGTAACAAAGATATTCTAATTTTTAAAATTCATAGGCATATTCAATCCCTAAAATGTAAATATTTCTTAAATCACTGACATTGAATTCATTTTGATATAAATAATACATGCCAAAATCTTGTTTTGTGTTAATTTTATAAGTAAAACCGCATTGATAGCGTTGTCGATGAAAGCCTAAATTGTATTCTGGACTTCTAGGGTCATTTAATTGAAGGCGATATTCTCCTGATAAGGAAACAGACCAAGCGTTGTTAATATCGTATTTAACGCCAATTTTATGTCGAGAAAAATATTCAATAAAATGACCATTTGCACTTGTCAAGAAATCTTTTACCTCTGCCTGAAAACGGTGACGATAATTTACCCCAAATAGGTTAAAACTTTTTTTAAGTTGAATGTCCCATTGTAGTCTATTTCTAAAACTAATTGGGTTATCATATTGAAACTTTTGAATTTGACGATAAACCAAAGCGGTTTTTATTTTTTTAGTGAATGCATATTCTATCCCTATTTCTGAATACATTAAATTGACTTGAGAATAATTTTCTTTTAATCGAAATTCTTCTGAAAACAGTAATGCAGTTTTTTTATTTATTTTATGTTTAAAAGATAACGTGTTCCACATGCCAGCATCATGAAATACTTTTTGACTTACTAATCTATTTGAAAATAGAAAAAAAAGTATAAGAAATAGAGTATGTGATGTATTTCTCAAATACGATCTACTTTAAAATGACAATATCAGATAAAGTAACTTGTTGTTTGGTGCTTTTTATTTCAACTTCTTGAATAATAGCCCGTGTTGCTGCTGGATCGGAAGAGGATGAATCTTTTGATACGGACCATATTTTATATTTCCCTTTTCGTAAATAAGGAAAAATAAATGAACCATCATACGATGTTTTCACATTATCTCCAACTGTTGTTTCATTGCCATAGGAGATGTATACATTTTCACCTTGTTCGTAATATTCACTCAATAAAATAGTATATGATAAATCGTAGTTCTTTACATAAACTTTACCTGTAATACTAGCCTTTCCTCCCGGACCAGCTTCTTTTTTACAGGCGCTAATTAAACAAACTGTTAGTAGTGAAACAATGAGTAATTGTAATTTAGCCATAATTAGTAAGGTTTTTAGGTCGGTGTTTTAATTAATAAACATGCAAACAAAGTACAATTTATAAAAAATATTTATTTTTTAATGTTTTAAACACTATTTTTAAAATAATTAATTTAAATAAGAATGATTTTAATATTAAATTATCATTAAATTTAGGTATGCTCAAAATCAAACAATGTATTATTTTGTACTTAAGCGTAATGTGTTTACCCTTTTTTGCGCAATGGAATCCAAATCCAACCTTTAACACAGCCATTGTTATTCAACCAAAATCGCAAAAAAACATTCATTGTATTAGTGATACAAAAAAAGGTGCTATTTGTGTGTGGGATGATAATAGAAATAGTCTTGTTTCTTCAACCGATATCTACGCACAACGCATCAAGTCAAATGGAATTGAAAAATGGGCTACCAATGGAATTGCTATTTGTACCGCTTCAGGTATTCAGAAATCAAACAACATTACTTCGGGTGGTTCTGACGGTAGCTCTATAATTACATGGGAAGATGGCCGGAACGGAAATTATGATATTTATGCACAAAAAATTGATTCTTCTGGTAATTTATTGTGGGGTGTTAATGGAGTAATTGTCTGTAATGCTTTAAACAATCAGAAAAATCCTAAAATTGTGAGCGATGCTTCAGGCGGAGCGATTATTGTTTGGGAGGATTCTGCCAATTTTTATTTTGACATTTACGCCCAAAGAATTTCTTCTGCGGGAATTCCACAATGGACTACAAATGGAGTCTCCATTTGTAACTCGCCTAATCAACAGCAGAACCCCACCTTAGATTTAGATGGATTAGGAGGTGCTATTATTACCTGGCAAGATAAGCGCTCCAATGTGGATTATGATATTTATGCGCAAAAAATAAACGCAAACGGCATAACGAATTGGGCATTAAATGGAGTTATTATTTGTAACGCAGTTAACACACAAAACAATCCGCGAATAGAACCAGATGGATTGAATGGCGCTATAATTGCATGGGTTGATAAACGGAATGCGATTCACAACGATATTTACACACAACGGATAAACGCTTCTGGGTTGGTGCAATGGGTAACTAACGGTGTGGCAACTTGCACAGCTGTAAATAATCAAAGTGCAATCGATTTGAAGTATTTAGGTACTGCTGGTGTCTTATGCACTTGGAAAGATGACCGAATTTCATCTACGCAAATTTATACTCAGCTTATCGATTTGAATGGAGTAGCTCAGTTAACAAGTAATGGTATAAAGTTATCCAATGGTTTAAAAGCCATTAATCCTAATACCGTGAAGGACGCCATGGGCGGTGCAATCATTGCTTGGCAGGATTCATCTGCATCTGGTTGGGATATTAAATCTCAAAAATTAAATGCTTCTGGGGTTTCTCAATGGCCAAATGGCGGAGCCTTGGTTTCAAATGCTGTTTACGATCAAGTGGCGACAACGCTTATTGGCGATGGAACTGGTGGTGCCATTTATATTTGGGAAGACGAACGTAACACCACCAATACTGAAATATATGCACATCATTTATTTTTTACAGGAACTGAAATAGTCGGACTTAATGAACAGGTCTCTAAACAACCCATTGGGATGACATATCCTAATCCAGCATCGGAGTGGGTAGCGTTTCAATTTTCTGATGACCAAATTAGTCAATCTTGCAAGCTAGATTTAATAGATGCAACGGGGCATTCAATTTATAAAGAAATTGTTTTAACAAACGAGAATAAACTTAATTTACTTGATTTAAAGTTAAAGAATGGTCTGTATATTTATACGGTTAACTTTGAAAATGGGACACAATTAAACGGTAAATTCATCATTGCAAACTAATTTTTTTATGAAGAACATCATTTGTTTATTTTCATTGTTATTGATTTCGATGGCTACTTTTTCGCAAGGCAGAAAAGAGGCAAGAAAGAATAAATTAAAAACTTCTGTGACAAGCATAACGGAAAACGGCAAAACTTTTTTTGAAAGTAAAATAGTATTTGATGCCAACGGAAATCAAATTGAAAAAACTGATTACAATAAAGAAGGACAACTTAAAAGCATCAATAAAATTAAATATAACGACAATGGTGATGAAATTGAAGACTCGCAATACGATGCTACCAATAAGTTAGTTGAAAAAAAAATCATTAAATACAATGCACTCGAAAATAAAACTGAAGAACAGTTTTTTGATGCACTTGGTAAGTTAGTAAAGAAACATATGTATACATATGATGCTAAAGGCTTGAAAACGGAACGAAAGACCCTTGATGCGGAAGGAAAAGTGATCTCCATCAAAAAATACGCATACACAACACGGTAACTTATGAAACTTTTGATTGATAGTGCTTTAAATGAATTTCATCCAATTACATTAGATGAAATGGACGCTGTCAAATTAATGGATAGAACAGACACAAAGTTTATTTTTCATATCAATCAATTGCCCGAAATTTTAAATCGTGCCAAATTATTTTATAAAGTATTTGAAATAAATAACAAACGTATCAGTGATTATAAAACCTTGTATTATGATACACCAGATTTAGATTTATATAAGATACATCATACTGGAAAGCTAAATAGATATAAAGTAAGACACCGCACTTATATTGATTCTGATTTAGGTTTTTTGGAAGTGAAATACAAAAACAATAAAGGGAAAACATTTAAAAGTCGGATTAAAGAGCGTGAACCATTATTTAATTGGAATGAAAATTCCGTTGTATTTCTTCAAAAGAAAACACCTTATCTTGCAGATCATTTGCAACCTACCTTGTGGGTAAATTATTCGCGTATAACATTAGTCAATATTGAATCCAAAGAAAGACTTACATTAGACTTAAATTTAAAATTTATAAACGGCAATCAAGAGCAAAATTTGGAGACATTAATCATTGCCGAAGTGAAACAAGAAAAAGCAAAAGGCTCGCCATTTGTAAACATTATGAAACAGCTACACATTCGAGAAGGCTCCATTAGTAAATATTGCATGGCTATGGCTTATACAGAACCAAGTATAAAAACAAATCGTTTTAAACAAAAATTATTATCCATTAAAAAAACAATTAACTATGATCGCACTACAAATTGAAGACGTCATCACACCTGATACATCTCTGGCAATTCAAGATTTTATAATTAAGTTCGGCGTTAGATTTTTAATCAACATGATGTCGGTGTTTGTTTTGATTCGTTTTATTTATTTTAAAATCAATAAACATCGCGAATTATTTTTCACCTATTTTATTTTTAACCTCATTATTTTTTTAATGTGCTTCTTTCTTAATAAGGTAAAAATAAGTATGGGCGCTGCCTTTGGCTTA
>JBILCJ010000133.1:0-6301 GCA_044353195.1 Bacteroidia bacterium
TTTCCAAATGCATGCTAATAAACAAAATCCAGTTGAATTTTTGGAAGCAGGTGATATTGGTGCAGCAGTAGGATTTAAAGATATTCGCACTGGAGATACATTATGTGATGAAAAACATCCAATTGTATTAGAATCAATGAATTTCCCTGAGCCAGTTATTGGTTTAGCAATTGAGCCAAAAACTCAAGGAGATTTAGATCGTTTAGGGGTTGGTTTAAATAAATTAGCTGAAGAAGATCCAACGTTCCGTGTTCATACAGATGATGATTCTGGACAAACAATTATCTCAGGAATGGGAGAGTTACACTTAGAGATCATTATTGATCGTTTGAAGCGTGAATTTAAAGTAGAAGTAAATCAAGGAGCACCTCAAGTATCATACAAAGAGGCTATTTCTCAGACTTACGAGCACCGTGAAGTTTACAAGAAACAAACAGGTGGACGTGGTAAATTTGCTGATATTAAAGTTGTTGTTGGACCAGTTGATGCTGATTTTGACAGAACAAAAACTGATTTACAATTTGTGAATGAAATTTCTGGAGGTTCTATTCCACGTGAATTTATTCCATCTGTAGAAAAAGGATTTAAAGCTGCCATGTTAAATGGTGTATTAGCAGGATATCCATTAGATAGTTTAAAAGTACGTTTAATTGACGGATCTTTCCACGCAGTCGATTCAGATTCATTATCATTTGAAATCTGTGCTCGTTCAGCATATCGCGAAGCATTATCAAAATGTAAACCAGTATTAATGGAGCCAATCATGAAAGTTGAGGTTTTAACACCTGAACAAAACATGGGTGATGTAGTAGGTGACTTAAACCGTCGTCGTGGTCAAATTGAAGGAATGGATTCTAAAAATAACTCACAAGTTATTAAAGCAAAAGTTCCATTATCTGAAATGTTTGGTTATGTAACACAATTACGTACATTAACTTCAGGTCGTGCAACTTCAACGATGGAATTCTCTCACTATGCAGATGCTCCAGCTAACGTAGCAGCTGATGTAATTGCTAAAGTAAAAGGTAAAACAGAAAACAATCAATAAGTACTAACCAAAACATAAACCGTTCTTTATATGAGCCAAAGAATTAGAATTAAATTAAAATCTTACGATTACAACTTAGTAGATAAATCTGCTGAAAAAATCGTAAAAACAGTTAAAATGACTGGAGCTGTGGTAAATGGACCAATTCCATTGCCTACAAACAAAAGAATCTTTACCGTATTGCGTTCACCACATGTTAATAAGAAAGCACGTGAGCAATTTCAAGTATGTGATTACAAACGTTTGTTAGATATCTATAGTTCTTCATCAAAAACGGTTGATGCATTAATGAAATTAGAATTGCCATCAGGAGTGGAAGTAGAGATTAAAGTTTAACCCTCTGTTAATATGAAAAAAAATATCCTTCTTACAGTAATAGTATTGATTTTGATATTAAGTTCTTGTAAAAAGTCATATCAATGCGACTGCAGCCAATCTGACTCAGTTACATACAAAGAGCGAAACAGAGAAGATGCTATTGTAGCTTGTAAAGCTAAAGCAAAAGTGTCGACAGGTGAAGAGTGCAGGATAATAAACTAGTGAAATAAATAATTAAATAACACATAACAAAAAGTAAAAAATGTCTGGATTAATTGGTAAAAAAATAGGAATGACGAGCTTCTTCGATGCCAATGGCAAGTATGTGCCATGCACAGTTATAGAAGTGGGTCCTTGTGTTGTTACACAAGTAAAAACCAATGAAAAAGACGGTTACTCAGCTTTACAATTAGCTTTTGATGAGAAGAAAGACAAACACACATCATCTGCTATGAAAGGTCATTTTGAATTATCAAAAACGACTCCAAAACGTAAAATTGTAGAATTCCGTTCTTTTGAGGAAACAAAAAATTTAGGTGATATCCTAACAGTTGAATTATTTGCTGAAGGCGAATATGTTGATATTGTAGGAACATCAAAAGGAAAAGGTTTTCAAGGAGTTGTAAAACGTCATGGTTTTGGTGGAGTAGGTGGTTCTACTCATGGTCAACATGATCGTCAAAGAGCGCCAGGTTCATTAGGTGCATCATCAGATCCTTCACGTGTATTCAAAGGTATGCGTATGGCAGGAAGAATGGGTGGCGATAGAAAGAAAATTCAAAATTTAGTAGTAGTTAAAATAATGCCAGAAAAAAACCTTCTTTTAATAAAAGGTTCTATTCCAGGTGCTAAAGGGTCTTACGTTACAATTCAAAAGTAATCATGCAAGTAGAAGTATTAAACATAAGTGGAAAAAAGACTGCTAAAAAAGTAGAATTAGCAGATGTGATTTTTGGTGCAGAACCAAGCGATCATAGTATATATTTAGATGTTAAACATTATTTAGCAGCTCAACGTCAAGGAACACACAAATCTAAAGAACGTGCTGAAATATCAAGAACAACTAAAAAATTAAAGAAACAAAAAGGTACTGGTGGAGCTCGTGCGGGTTCAATGAAGTCTCCTTTATTCATAGGTGGTGGTCGTGCATTCGGTCCTCGTCCTCGTGATTATTCTTTTAAAATCAACAAAAAAGTAAAAGTATTAGCTCGTGTTTCTGCTTTATCATACAAAGCAAAAGAAAATGCTATCACTGTATTAGAAGACTTCACTTTTGAAGCTCCTAAAACAAAAAATTACGTTGATTTAATCAGTAATTTAAATTTATCTGACAAAAAAACAATTTTAGTGTTGGGCGATACAAATAATAACGTATATTTGTCCTCCCGAAATTTACAGGGTGCTAAAGTTGTAAAAGCAACAGATTTAAACACTTACGATATTGTTAATGCACAATCAATAATATTAGTAGAAAGTTCGGTAAAAGTATTAGAATCATTATTAAATAAATAAAATGGGAATATTAATAAAACCAATCATCACCGAAAAGATGACTTCTTTGGCCGAGAAGTTGAATCGCTATGGTTTTGTGGTTGAAAGAAGCGCCAACAAAGTACAAATTAGAAAAGCTGTTGAAGAAATGTACGGTGTAAAAGTTGATGCGGTAAACACGCAACAATACGTTGGTAAAGTAAAAACTCGTAACACCACTCGTGGTATTGCTGTAGGCCGCGTAAACCGTTCAAAAAGAGCTTTTGTCACATTAAAGGCAGGCGAAATGATCGATTTTTACGCTAATATTTAATCTGATAAAAGAAAAAGAAAATGGCATTAAAAAAATTCAGACCGTTAACTCCAAGTCAACGTTTTAAAATAGCAACTGATAACTCAGACATTACAACAAACGTTCCAGAAAAAAGCTTATTAACTTCAGTTAAAAATAGCGGTGGACGTGATAATACTGGTAAAATGACAATCCGTAATATTGGTGGTGGTCATAAAAAACAATACCGTATAATCGATTTCAAAAGAAGTAAAGATGGTATCGAAGGAACTGTTGCTTCAATTGAGTATGATCCAAACAGAACATCTCGTATTGCATTGATCCATTATAAAGATGGAGAAAAAAGATATATTCTTGCACCACAAGGTTTAGAAGTTGGAAAAAAGATTATGTCAGGTGCAACAGCAACTCCAGAAGTTGGTAACTGTATGTTTTTATCAGATATTCCATTAGGAACAATTATATCAAACATTGAATTACGTCCAGGTCAGGGTGGGGCAATGGCACGTAGTGCTGGAACTTATGCTCAATTAACTGCTCGTGATGGTAAATACGCTATCTTACGTATGCCTTCTGGTGAAGTAAGAATGATTTTGATTACATGTAAAGCAACAATCGGAGCAACTTCAAATCCTGACCATAGTTTAGAAATAAGCGGTAAAGCAGGTCGTAGTCGTTGGTTAGGTCGTCGTTCTCGTACTCGTCCAGTAGCAATGAACCCAGTTGATCATCCAATGGGTGGAGGTGAAGGACGTGCATCAGGTGGTCAATCACGCTCACGTAACGGTATTCCTTCAAAAGGATTTAAGACTCGTTACAAGGCAAAATCTTCAAATCAACATATCATTAAGAGAAGAACTAAATAATTATTAACGTTTAATGGTTTCGGGATTATTCGAAATTCATAACTAAAAAACAAAAAATGGCAAGATCATTAAAAAAAGGTCCTTTTATAGACCACAATTTAGAGAAAAAAGTTACTCAAATGAATGAGAGTAACAAGAAAACAGTATTAAAAACTTGGGCTCGTCGTTCAGTTATTTACCCAGAAATGGTAGGACATACTTTTGCTGTTCATAACGGAAACAAGTTTATTCCAGTTTATTGTACAGAAAATATGGTTGGACATAAATTAGGTGAATTTTCAATCACTCGTCAATTCAAAGGTCATTCAGGTAATAACAAGAAATAATTCGTCGATAAAGAAATTAAGTCATGGGTAAAAGAAAAAGATTAGTAGCAGAGGCACGTAAAGAAGCAAATAAAAGTATTTATGTTGCTAAACTAAACAGTTGTCCTACATCTCCTCGTAAAATGCGTCAAGTAGCAGATTTAGTAAGAGGAATGGAAGCATATAAAGCATTAAATGTATTAAAGTTTAATACACGTGAAGCTTCAGGTCGTTTAGAAAAAGTTTTAAAATCAGCAATTGCTAATTATGAAGCTAAAACAGGAACGAGTGCAGAAGAAAACACATTATTTGTTACTTCAGTTATGGTTGATAGTGCTTTGATGGCAAAACGTTTACGTACAGCCCCTCAAGGTCGTGGTTACAGAATCAGAAAACGTTCTAACCACGTAACATTAGAAGTTGGAACAACTGGTGCTATAAATAAAAAAGCTGAAAGAAAGGCTGCAGCTATAACTAAAGAAGATAAAAAAAATTAAGATAAGGAAATGGGACAAAAAGCAAATCCAATAGGTTTACGTTTAGGAATTATTAAAGGTTGGGATTCTAACTGGTTTGGCGGAAGAAATTACGCAGATAAATTAGTAGAAGATACACAAATACGCGAATATTTAAAAGTTCGTTTACCAAAAGGTAGTATTTCTAAAATCATTATCGAAAGAACTCTTAAATTAATTACCGTTACAATTAATACAGCTCGTCCAGGTATCATTATCGGAAAGGGTGGAAAAGAGGTTGATAAATTAAAAGAGGAATTAAAAAAAGTTACTAAGAAAGAAGTTCAAATCAATATTTTTGAAATTAAACGTCCTGAGTTAGATGCTCGATTAGTTTCTGATAGTATTGCTCGTCAAATTGAAGGACGTATTTCTTTCCGTAGAGCTGCAAAAATGTCAATCGCATCAACAATGCGTATGGGTGCAGAAGGAATTAAAATTTTAGTATCTGGTCGTTTAGGTGGAGCAGAGATGGCTCGTTCTGAAGGATATAAAGAAGGACGTACACCATTACAAACGTTACGTGCTGATATCGATTATGCAATCGCTGAAGCTCATACTACTTATGGTCGTATTGGAATTAAGGTATGGATCTGCAAAGGTGAAATTTATGGAAAGCGTGATTTATCTCCTAACTTTGGTTTAGATAAGGAGAAGAAAGGCGGACCTTCTACTCCAGCACCTAAGTTTGCTCCTCGCGGACCAAAAAGAGATAATAACAGAAACGAAAAGAAATAGTTAAAAAATTAGGATAAGATACATTAGTCATGATACAGCCAAAAAGAACGAAATATAGAAAAATGCATAAAATGAAAATGAGAGGCGACACCAAAAGAGGTGATCAATTAGCCTTCGGTTCATTTGGAATTAAAGCATTAGATGAAAGCTGGGTTACAGCTCGTCAAATAGAATCAGCGCGTATTGCACTTACTCGTTTTATGAAACGTGAAGGTCAAGTTTGGATTCGTATTTTTCCTGACAAACCAATTACTAAAAAACCAGCAGAGGTTCGTATGGGTAAGGGTAAAGGTGCTCCTGAATATTGGGTTGCTCCAGTTAAGAGAGGTCGTATGTTATTTGAAGCTGAAGGGGTGCCTTTAGAAGTAGCAAAAGAAGCGTTACGTTTAGCAGCTCAAAAATTACCAATAGTTACTAAATTTGTAGTTCGTAGAGATTACGTAGCTGACGCAGTTTAATATTAAAATAGGATTAAGAAATGGAAAATAAAGATATCATAGCATTGTCGACTATTGAGCTACAATCTAAAATGAAAGAAGAAAAAGCTAATTTTGTTAAATTAAAATTAAATCACGCTATTTCTCCAATCGAAAACCCAATCAAAATTCGTGATAACCGTAAAGTTATTGCTCGTTTGAGTACAGAATTAACAAAAAGAATTAAAGCTACTAAATAATAATAGTAATGGAAGAAAGAAATTTAAGAAAAGAGAAAGTAGGAATCGTAAA
>JBILCJ010000134.1:0-6290 GCA_044353195.1 Bacteroidia bacterium
TCAAGAGGAAACGTATAATGCCTTAAATAAATATGCGATCAATTTAAATACACAAGCTCGCAATGGCAAGCTTGATCCTGTTATTGGAAGAGATGAAGAAATTCGTCGTGTGTTACAAATTTTATCGCGTCGTACAAAAAACAATCCTATTTTAGTTGGCGAGCCAGGTGTTGGTAAAACAGCCATAGCAGAAGGCTTAGCGCATCGTATCATTGCTGGTGATGTGCCAGAAAATTTAAAAAGCAAACAGGTATTTTCATTAGATATGGCAGCCTTAATTGCTGGCGCAAAATATAAAGGAGAATTTGAAGAGCGTTTAAAATCTGTTGTGAAGGAAGTGATAGGAAGTAATGGCGATGTTGTGTTGTTCATTGATGAAATTCATACCTTGGTAGGAGCAGGCGGAGGAGGCGAAGGAGCCATGGACGCTGCCAATATTTTAAAACCAGCCTTAGCACGTGGAGAGTTAAGAGCCATTGGTGCAACGACCTTAAATGAATATCAAAAATATTTTGAGAAAGATAAAGCCTTAGAACGTCGATTTCAAAAGGTAATGGTGGATGAACCATCTTCTGAAGATGCGATTTCCATTTTACGTGGTATTAAAGAAAAATACGAAGCGCATCATAAAGTGCGTATTAAAGATGAAGCAATTATCGCTGCTGTTGAATTATCTCAACGCTATATCAGCGATCGTTTTTTGCCAGATAAAGCCATTGATTTAATGGATGAAGCAGCTTCTAAATTGCGCATGCAAATTAATTCTATGCCGATTGAGTTAGATGAATTAGAGCGTAAAATTATGCAACTCGAAATTGAGCGTGAGGCCATGAAACGAGAAGAGGAAGATGCGAAAGTTGAATTATTAAATAAAGAATTAGCTGATTTAAATGATAAGCGTATTGCTTTAAAAGCAAAATGGCAAAGTGAAAAAGAAGCCATTGAAGGCGTACAAAAAGTAAAAGCGGATATCGAACATTTTAAACAAGAAGCCTTGAACTACGAGAAACAAGGCGATTTTGGAAAGGTAGCTGAAATCCGTTATGGTAAAATACAAGAAGCTGAAGCCTTATTAATTTCTTTAGAAGATAAATTAAGCGAAGCAAAAGCAAATGGTTCACAGCTATTAAAAGAAGAAGTTGATAGTGAAGATATTGCTGATGTGATTAGCGCTTGGACAGGCATTCCCGTTTCTAAAATGTTACAAAGTGATAAGCAAAAATTATTGGCATTAGAGGAAGAATTACACAAACGTGTGGTTGGACAGCAAACTGCCATTGAAGCAATTTCAGATGCCGTGAGAAGAAGCAGAGCCGGTTTACAAGATAATAAAAAACCAATAGGCTCATTTATTTTCATGGGAACAACAGGAGTTGGTAAAACAGAATTAGCAAAAGCTTTAGCTGATTATTTATTTAATAATGAAAATGCAATGACGCGTATTGATATGAGTGAATATCAGGAGCGACATGCCGTTAGTCGATTAATTGGCGCACCTCCAGGATATGTTGGTTTTGACGAAGGTGGACAATTGACAGAAGCAGTTCGTCGCAGACCATACAGTGTTATCTTGTTAGATGAAATTGAAAAAGCGCATCCAGATGTTTTTAATATTTTATTACAAGTGTTGGATGATGGACGATTAACAGATAATAAAGGTAGAACCGTTAATTTTAAAAATACCATTATTATTATGACCTCAAATATTGGTTCGCATATTATTCAAGAAAATTTTGATATGTTAACTGAATTAAATAAAGACGAAATTTTAGCAAAAACAAAAGCAGAAGTTTTTGATTTATTAAAGAAATCTGTTCGTCCTGAATTTTTGAATCGTGTAGATGAAGTTATCATGTTTGAACCTCTCACAAGAGATGATGTGCATAATATTGTGAAAATTCAGTTTGAGCAAATTGCAAAACGTTTAGCCGAGCAACACCTTACCATTTCAGCTACAGATGAGGCTATTGATTGGTTGGCGCAATTAGGTTACGATCCGCAATATGGTGCACGTCCGGTAAAACGTGTTTTACAAAAACAAGTATTGAACGAATTATCTAAACAAATTTTGGCGGATAAAGTTGATCAATCAAAAGAAATCATTGTGGATGTATTTGATAAACAAATTGTGTTTAGAAATTAAAATTCAAAACAACGGTTTAAAGGAAGTTTTCATCAAAAAAAAGTTCGAAGTTGTTCGGACTTTTTTTTGATGAAAAAATTAATTTAACTCTACACAATTTACTGCGTTATGATTGATTAATAAAAGGTAGTGTTTTCCGTTTTTATATAAATCAACGACAAGCGGTTGTCGAGTTGTGTTGTTATACTGTTTAAGTAATTTACCCTCACTACTAATTATATCTGTTTTCTGTTCAGTTGTATTAAACGCTATAAATACTGATTTTGTTGACATTTTCACGCATTCTACATGTGCATAAGTAGCTTGTTCATTTTTATAGTCAACCAATTTATTTGAGAAAAAATCGTAGCCATAAAACGCCCCATTTCCGAAAGAGACCAAGTCTTTTTGGTTATCATCATTGATGTAACAGAAGTTTGTTTTGAATCCATTGATATCGTTACCTAGTTTTAAGGTTTCTTTTTTATCGGTTAATGATATTTTATTAATTAAGGTATTCTCATCATCTACATAAATTAATTTTGTGTTTTCAATATTTGTCCCTTCTAAAAGGTTTAAGTGATTTAAGTTTTTGACTGTTTTATTTTTAAAGTCTATACGCCCTAAACCTTTTCTGCTAAAAGCATAGATGTTACCATTTACATCAACGGTCATTAAATAATCACTCAGGCCTACTTTTACATAAGATATTGGAAGTTCAACGTGATGATTTGTTTGAAAAGGAATGTAACCTACTGTTTTTAATCCGTTTAAACTATAATTGTAAATTTTGTTATCGGCGCAAGCGATAAAAATGCGATAGTCTTTCGTTTGGTCGTAGTCTAATAAAGTAATGGGAGATGTAATTTCTTTAGGTGTTTTGATTGGATAACCTTCTACTTCATTTCCAGTTCTATCAATGATGTGAATGTGATTTTTGGTATTAAAGAGTAATTGTAGCTTTCCGTTTTTAAACATGTCTACCGTATATATTTCAGAAAGAATTGGTTCTGATAATTTCTTTTTCCAAATTAGACTACCAGTTGAATTAATTAAAAACAGCACATTGCTATTATCTTGACCTACAATTTCATGTTCTTGCGTGGTATGATTTGTAAACAGTTGTATGTATTTAATTTGACTTGAATCTGCATGATAAGACCATAAATAATTAGTTGTATTGAGCTCATTTGGTTTATGATTTTCTTTTAATAAGTTCAATCGAATTTGCATCAAAGATTTAGATTCGCTTGCAATGAATGATGCATGTGTATATGGATGTTCCTTGAGGTTTAATCGCTCATCATTTAGAAGTGATTTTTGCTTCGTACTTTTTAATAATTCAGTATTTTCATAATACATGTAATTGCAATCTACCAATAAGTTATTGGAAGCATAATTCATAAATTGAGTATTTTCAGAAAGTGTATTGCTTGTATTAATACTATTCAAATACAAGTTAACCATGTCTATGTTTGTGCAAAAGGCAAGGGTGTTTTTTGAAATACTAACATATGCATTTTTAACGTCTTTTTGAATCCATGAAAATAGGTCGTTGTATTTTTCTTGTAGTCTAAAAATAGAAACTTCTCCATTTGTAAATACACTATCTGCAATTAAATTAAATAGAATTTTGTTTTTTTCTGTATCGTTTGATTGCATCAAATTCAAGGATTGAACGGCTTGATTAATTTGGTAATTGGCTGATACCATTCCTTTTTCAAAGGTATTTAAAAATTCGGCTTTAATATCATATAATGCTGTGTCATTTAAAGAAGTCCATTTTTTCGAAATCGAATCAACGACTAATTTCGAGTAAAATAATGTTGGATTGCTTAATGAGATAGCTGAAAATGAAATAGGATGATTAGGTAAAGCGTTATAAAAATTAATCGTTTGTGTTTTTTGTTGAGTTAGTGCATGACATATTGTTGTACTATCTATTTCAGAATAACCACTCAAGGTTAATTGATTGATTTGAAAGTCAGTTGAAAATAGAGAAGGCTTATTAAGTAAATTTGAATGAAATAAAGGAGTAGATTGTGTATTAAAAAACACAGAGGTTTTTTGTTTTCCATTGCTATTTAATAAATTTAAGTAAGGTTTATGAAATGCTAATGATTCTTCTTTTTTTAAATTAACCTGTGTTTCAATCGTTTTTAAATCATCACTCACATACACAATTCCATCTTTGAGGCATGTTAGCCATTTTTGACCATGAATTATTTTAAAATAAAACTTTAATGTAGGTGTGGATTTATCTTCCGTGAAATGTGTTTGAAAAAAACGAGTTAAATAGGTTTCATTGTTTACCTCTTTTAATTTAAACTGTATTAAAAAACTAGTTTGAGATGATTGTTGATAGCAACTGAAAAATAATTTATTATGGTCTAAAATGGATTTAAGTTCTTTATTTTCTTTGATTAATGAATCTAAGAAAGTGATGTTATCCTCAGCCTTTTTTAATTGTGGATCCTCCGAAAAGCTATTCCATATTAAATTTTGCCTTACTAATTGATTGATTAAATCAGAATAATTGTTTGTTTCGATGAGGCAAATTGTTTTTGCTGAAATATGTTCTAAAACGGAAGAATGAGGTTCTTTACTTTCTTTCAGTTTAAAATATCCCCAAATAGCAAAGGCTAAGGAGATAGAAACAAACAGATAAAAACTTATTTTTTTGAATAAATCCACATTCTAAATTACGATTAATTGAGGGGTTGTTTTGTTTTTTTTGTTGGAGTTATTAAACTCTGTTTGTGAATTGGGATGTTGTATATGCGTTTAGAAATAGGATAAAGATTAGTCTCTTCTAGAAGCATCATGTTGTTTTTTTCTCTAAATTTGATAAGGGATTTTCGATTATGAAAAAGGAAAAAGAAATACCATTTGATGAGGTTCAATGGGAAATGATTGAAGCGTTAGAATCTATTGCGAATCAATGTATTTATAAAGGAAAAGATGTTTCTAAAGCTAGAGCTATTTTAAAATCTGTTTATCAAAATGAACAGGAATCTCAAGAATCTGATAAACCGCCTCAGCGTTCTTAAAGTTCTAAACGCTTGAGTTGAGATTGAGTGACTACCCTTACATCAAATTTTTGTTGCCAATACTTTGCTAAATAAATTTGTTCTGTTTGTGATGGAGTAGGGATGAGTATTAATTTTGTTTTCTGTAGATGATGCAAATCCATTAATGTGCTATACCCACTTCTGCAAATGATGTTTTCTGCATGTGTGATTAACTGCGAAAGTGTTTCCACATCTGGTAAATCATACAGCGTTATGTGATTTAAAATCTTCGTTTTTAAAGTTTGATTAGTCCCTCTTACTAACGCAATTTTTTTAGTTGTTTTATTTGCTATTTCAATCAATGTGTTTTCAAGATTGGTTCTTTGTGGCTCAGGACCTGATAATAAAAACAAATAGTCGATGCTTATTTCTTTTGATGCCTTTCTTTCTAAACGAGATAATGGACCGATGTATTGACTATTTTTTAATGAGGTTGTACGAGATAATTTTCCTGCTAAGGATTGTTCTTCATTTTCAAAATCTGGAATCCAAATAGACTTGTATTTTTTTATATAATTCTGATGAATGTTGTTTGCTAATCTTGAAAAAATTCCTGCTTGTATAGTTAGTTGATGTGTGATGTAAATGCTTTCAACGGTTGAATGATAGAGCCCTAAACGATTATCGCTTATCACTATATCAATATGATGTTCCGAAACAATCTGTTTTAATTGGGTATGTTCTTTTTTTATGACCTTTTTAATTCTCCAATAATTCAATATTAGCACCAGTAGTATAGGTAATCGTTTTGAGTAAGAAATACCATAAGGTTCTATTTGTATTTTTTTTAGTTCAGGAAACTCATTGTCGAAAATTAATTGCGTTAGTGGAGTGATTCCTAAAATGATGGTGTTATGGATACTTAATTTTTTTATTAAAGGCACGCAACGTGTCGCATGCCCTAATCCCCAATCTAATGGAGCAATAAATATGATTTTATTTTTATACACAATTTAAAAATTAAAATTAATCAAAATAAATTAATGACTAAATTTATCCTGTGATTGAGCATTTTTCGGATCATATCCAAAGCATATTAAAAACATTGCCCGAATCTCCGGGTGTTTATCGGTATTACGATATGGATAATAATTTGT
>JBILCJ010000136.1:0-6267 GCA_044353195.1 Bacteroidia bacterium
GAGAAGCCTACGAAACCATTGAAGAAATTTGGCCTGATTACCCAACAAAAGATGATTTCTTTTTTAATGAAGATGAGTATTAATCTTTTATCATAGATTCACAAACAATAAAGCCTCGTAATAACGAGGCTTTATTGTTTGTATAATACCTAATTACATATTAAATAGTAATAAATAAAAAACCCTTAACTAGTTATAGTTAAGGGTTTTTAGATAATAATCAGCGGAGAAGGAGGGATTCGAACCCTCGGTACAGTTTCCCGTACGCATGTTTAGCAAACATGTCCTTTCGGCCACTCAGGCACCTCTCCAACTCTAATTTAATTTTAGAGATTGTAAATGTACAGTTTATTTTTAAATAATTAATCTACAATTAAATTTTTTTTAATAAAAAAAAGAGGATGATGTTGGTTCTAATTTAAAAATGAACCTTCAGTACAATAGTTTATTAAATAAGCAGACTTAATATCTTTCTTTAAATACAGATTTTAAGCTAAATGGATTACTATATTTGTAATCATAGATATGGTAATTTAATATGAAATCTGATCGCATTATTATTGATTCGCATTTAAGTTCATTTTTTTCATTAAAGGATGTGCTCAAATACAGAACTTTGCTTAATAATTTAGCAAAGCGCGATTTTTTGGTGCGTTACAAACAAGCGTTTGCTGGTATTATTTGGGCAATTATTAAACCGTTAGTCAATATTTTAGTTTTTGGATATATATCCTCAAAAATAAGTAATACAGGAAATACAGCAACAAATTTTGTTTACGTGGCATCAGCCATGTTGCTTTGGCAGTTATTTTCAAATGTATTTAATGAAGTGAGCAATTCCATCATTAATAATGCTAATTTATTTTCTAAAGTTTATTTTCCAAAAATCATAATTCCTATTAGTACATTATTAGTTTGTTTAGTTGATTTTTTTATTTCACTTAGCATATTAATTGTTTTGTTTATTATTTCCGGTCAATCCATTCATTGGCATCTTGTTTTAGCACCTTTATTTATTGCATTGACTTTGATTAATGGATTTGGAATAGGTTTGTATTTTGCAACAATCAACGTTAAATACAGAGATGTAAAATTTATAGTACCTGTCATTATTCAATTTGGTATGTATGCAACACCTGTTATTTTTGCAACTCGTTTCTATTTAGATAAAATACCTGAATGGTTACATTGGATATTTTGTTTAAATCCAATGGTTGGAGCCATAGATGGTTTTAAATACGCTCTATTTGGTGGAGATGCAATTTATAATCTCAATTATTTTATCTTATCACTTGTTGTTTCATTTGTATTTTTATTTATTGGTGTAAAATATTTTTATAAATTCGAACGTAATTTTGTAGACTATATTTAATGAGTCATCAAGCTATCATAAAAGTTGAAGGATTAAGTAAGCATTATTTACTTAACAAGAATCCTATGCAAAAAAGTGACACGTTGTATGGGAATTTTATAAATGGATTGAAAAACATAAAACAAGTTACCCAGAAAAAACAAACTGAAGATTTTTGGGCATTAAAGGATGTTAGTTTTGAGATACAGCAAGGTGATAGAGTAGGTATTATTGGAAGAAATGGTGCTGGTAAATCTACTTTATTAAAAATTCTTTCACGCATAACTCCGCCAACAAAAGGAAGAATTGAATACAGCGGCCGAATGGCATCTTTATTAGAAGTAGGTACAGGTTTTCATGGGGATTTATCTGGTAGAGAAAATATCTATTTAAATGGTTCTATCCTAGGAATGACCAAACAAGAAATTGATCGAAAGTTTGATGAAATTGTAGCCTTTGCTGAAGTCGAAAAATTTTTAGATACACCCGTAAAACGTTATAGCAGTGGCATGTATGTGCGCTTAGCGTTTGCAGTAGCCGCAAATTTAGAATCTGATATTTTAATTGTAGATGAAGTATTAGCTGTTGGTGATGCTGCTTTTCAAAAAAAGTGTTTGGGGAAGATGAACGAAGTTAGTAAAGCCGATGGTCGGACCATTTTATTTGTTAGTCATAACATGGGCCAAGTTGCATCTTTATGCAACACAGGTATATTATTAAATAAAGGTCAAATAGAAGAACAGGGAAGTATTAGCTCAATTATTAATCGTTATTATAAAGAAAATTCTTTAAAGGCTAACGTAATGTTTAATTTTGAAGATAATTCATTAAAAGAATTGTATGTCAAGAGTATATCTATTTGTAATCAATTACATGAAGCAACATTAAATTTCGCACATAATGAACCTATCGTTATTAATATTGAAGTTAAAACAAATAGTATTTTAAACGATGTTATCTTAGGTGTTATTGTTTATGATTCATCTGAAAAAAGAATTTTCACAACTCAACTTCCTATTGGAGATAAGGTTAAACAATCTGAAACGACCATATTTAAATTAAAAATTCCAGATACATTTTTAATACCTAATAGTTATAATTTCACAATAGGCATTCATATCCCTAATATTCAAGTGATTGATGAATTATTGAATATAGGTAAATTTGAAGTTTTTGATAATGGTTCAGAGTTTTATAAATATCAAAATTCTGATGTCGGGGTTGTGTTTGCTAATTGCGATTGGAAATATTAAAAATATAGTATTTATGAAATGTCATATTTGTCAAAATAAAACTTCTGTTATTTTTCAAACCAAAATTCTGAAAAAGTATGACGTAAGTTATCATCAATGTTCTTCATGTAGATTTATTCAAACTGACGATGCTTTTTGGCTATCGGAGGCTTATGAAAACATTATTACAAGTTTAGATATCGGTTTAATAAACCGAAATTTATATTTACAAGAACAAATACCAACTATTATTAATACATGTTTTCCTGAAGCCAAAAGTATGTTGGATTATGGTGGGGGCTATGGAATGTTCGTAAGAATGATGAGAGATAAGGGATATGATTTTTATCGTCAAGATATTTATTGTGATAATTTATTTTCTAAACACTTTGATATAACAGATTTCCAAGATAAAAAAATTGATATCGTAACTGCATTTGAAGTATTTGAGCATTTAGATAATCCTTTAGTTGAAATTGAAAAAATGTTTAAATATTCAGAAAATGTTGTTTTTTCAACTACTTTAATACCTGATGATATTAAATTATTTAAAGAGTGGTGGTATGTTGCACCTGAAACTGGTCAGCATATTTCATTTTATTCAGAGGAATCATTGAAATTTATTGCGAAGAAATTTAATTTATATTTTTATACCAATCATTCAAATCTTCATTTCTTTTCTAAAGGAAAACTAAATCAACAACAAGTGGACGATATGTTTTTTAAGAAAATAAGTTTGAAGGAAAAAATTTATAATCGTTTGTTAGGTAATTTAAAATCTAAACCTTTAGAAAAAAAATCTTTATTACAATCAGATTATGACTTTATACTAAAAAACATATCTAAATAATTTTCAGAAAATATATAATATTAAAATGCATATAGCTTACGACAGCCAAATATTTAGATTACAAGAAAACGGAGGGATTTCAAAATATTTTGTTAAAGTAATTGAAAACTTAGTTTTAGAAAATGATGTATGTATAACAGTCCTTTCTGGCATTCATAAAAATGAATATTTAAAACATTCAAATATCAACTATTCAGGTGTTTTTTATTTTAATTTTATTAGAAAATTGATTAGTAATAGGTTTTATGATTACACATCAGCTTACAATTTTTTCTTAGAAAAAAACAAACTATCCGCAAAAAAAATAGATATTATTCATCAAACCTACAATGGATATGAATTACATAAACCAATTAACACAAAATGTATAATCACCATTCATGATTTAATCTATGAAAAGTATCCAAACGATTTTTCTGATACACAGGAAGTTTTAATTAGAAAAAAAGCTTCAATTGAAAATGCTGATCATATTATTTGCGTTTCAAAAAACACACAAACTGATTTAATAAACTATTATAAAGTAGATATTTCAAAAACAACTGTCGTATATCATGGAGTAGAAAAATTTGAAAAACAAAATGATAGATTATTTTTATTCCCTTATATTTTATATGTAGGTAAAAGAAATGGATATAAAAATTTCAAAAATACATTAGTAGCTTTTGAAAATACAAAGTTAAAACAAGACGCTAAATTAATTTGTTTTGGTAGTTCAGCTTTTAGTCAAGAAGAGACCGACTTGATTACATATTTAGGTTTAACTAATGATATAGTTTATTTTAAAGGCTCTGATATTGAATTAATTAATTTATATCAACATGCTGTTTTTTTGATTTATCCAAGTATATACGAAGGTTTCGGATTACCAGTGCTTGAGGCAATGGCAAATGATTGTCCTGTGATTTGCTCAGACAGAAGTAGTCTACCCGAAGTGTCGAACAATTGTGCCTTAGAAATTAATTGTGAAGATATAACAAGTGTATCACGCGCTATGGATAAGTTATTTTATGATAATGATTTACGAAATAAACTAATAAAATTAGGCTCTGAAAATGTTAAGAAATATACATGGAAAAATACGGCTTTAAATACTTTGAATGTTTATCAAAAAGTTATAAAAGAAAATAAAATGTTCTAAATGTATAAATTATCAATTATTACAATTAATTATAATAATGCTAAGGGTTTAAAAAGAACCATAGAAAGTGTCGTTAATCAAACGTATAAGAATATTGAATATATAGTTATTGATGGTGGATCTTCTGATGAAAGTGTTGAAGTCATTAATGAGTATAAAAATAAATTTGCTTATTGTATTTCAGAAAAAGATAATGGCATTTATCAAGCTATGAACAAAGGAATAAAAGAAGCTCATGGAGAATATTGCTTGTTTTTAAATTCAGCAGATTACTTGTTTTCAGATAATGTAATTTCAGAAGTGTTTGCACATAAACCAATTGAGTCAATTATAGCCTGTGATATGATTTTTGATAATGAATCTGGCGTTTTAGAAGTTAGTAAACAATTAGATTCGTTATCATTTTTATATATGATGAGAACCTCTATATGGCATCCAGCTACCTTTATTAAGAGAGATTTATTTAATATGTATGGTTTATACAATGATAGTTATAAAATTGCGGCAGATTATGATTTTTTTTTAAAAACCACAATGTTAGAATCTGTTTCATATAAACATTTATCAGTTGCATTGTCAGTATTTGATATAAAAGGCATTAGTTCTGATAAAAAGTATGAAATGATTGCTCAAACTGAAAGAATGGATATTCAAAAAAAGTATTTTCATCAATTTATAATCGATGCAGCAAATGAGCATAATCGACTTATTGAATCTGAAGAATATAAATTGTTTATTTCACTTCAAAAAAAGTCAGTTTTTACATTGTACAAAAAACTTTATGTTATAAAAGAATTTTTTAAAAGTAAATTTAAAGTATAATCTATAATGACATCTACCCCTTTAATATCTGTAATTACTCCATGTTTTAATTATGCAAAATATTTACCTGACTTATTTAACTCTTTAATAAATCAAACATATTCTAATTGGGAATGCTTGGTTGTTGATGATGGGTCGATTGATGATACTAAAGAAGTTGTAACTAAATACTCAATAATTGATTCAAGAATAAAATATATACATCAATTAAATTCTGGGCCATCAACCGCAAGAATAAATGGTTTGAAAAATGTCAATGGAACTTATATTCAATTTATTGATGCTGACGATTTAATTGCTAAAGAAAAATTCGCTTTAGAAGTCTCTATTTTTAATTTGCATCCCGAAGTTGGCGTTGTTTACAGCGACTATTTACTTGTTGATGAACAATTAACTAAGTATTGGAAAGATAGTAATACATGGAATATTTTATCAGAAGATAGTTTTTACGATTTTATTAAACTTTGGGAAAATGGATTAATGATTCCACTGCATTCATTTTTATATAAAAAGGATTGTTTTAATCTTTATGGTTCATTTAATGAAGGATTTAAAACAAAAGAAGACTGGGATTTGCATTTAAATTTGAGTTCAAATGGAGTCAAGTTTTTATATCATAATTATGTAGGTGTATTTTATAGAATTCAAGATAAAAGTTCATCACGCACAAATCCATTAAAAAATAAAAATGATTTACTAAATGTTTTATCAAAATATTTTTCTAAAAAAACAATTAATTTAAAATATAAAAGAGTAATTTTAAATCGATACGCTGATTTCGTTGTTCAATTTATTGTTGAAAAATTGGTTTTTAATCAAATAAATTTAGTTCAGGTTATTCAAACACAAAATAGAGTATTAAATGCATTTT
>JBILCJ010000017.1:0-19621 GCA_044353195.1 Bacteroidia bacterium
ATATAAAACATGGAATGAAGAAAAAAAGAAAAAATAAATTAGTTCTAATTCATTAACGATTCAATTTCATCCGCTTCTAAAGGGATATTTTTCATCAAATCATTATTTCCATCTTTGGTAATAACAATATTATTTTCTAAACGAATACCTAAACCTTCTTCTGGAATGTATATTCCGGGCTCAACGGTAAACGCATTACCAATTTGCATTGGCTCGTAAAATAAACCAACATCATGCACATCTAATCCAATAAAATGTGATGTACCATGCATAAAATATTTTTTATAAGCAGGCCAATTTGGATTTTGATTTTTGACATCGTCTGTTTTCAATAATCCTAATTGCAATAATTCTTCTGTCATTAAATCGCCTACCGCAGCATTGTATTTTTCAAATGTATTCCCAGCTTTCAACATGGATGTTGCAGATTTCATGACACGCAACACCGCATTATAAACTTCTTTTTGGCGCTTAGTAAATTTTCCGTTTACAGGCAAACAACGTGTTAAATCACTTGCATAATTGGCATATTCAGCGGCTACATCTAATAAAATAACATCACCATCTTTGCACACTCTATTGTTTTCTACATAATGTAATACACAGGCACTTGCACCACTTGCAATAATTGGCCCGTAAGCAAAGCCTCTACTTTTATTTCTTACAAATTCATGAATTAATTCTGCTTCAATTTCATATTCAGTTACACCAGTCTTTATAAAATTTAATAATCGTCTCACTCCTTTTTCTGTAATATCGCAAGCGTGTTGCATTAATTCAATTTCGATTGGATGCTTCACAGAACGAATGCGGTGCATGATTGGTGCTGAACGCTGAATGATGTGCAATGGGCATTGTGCTTTGATTTTAGCATTAAAGCGCATTTCTGCTGTTTCCATGTCAATATAACGACGTGTGTGCTCGTTGCTATTTAAATAAATATGTTCTGCTTGAAAAACCAGTGATTTAAACACTTTATCAAATTCAGAAATCCAATAAATATGATCAATGCCACTTACGGCTGTTGCTTGTGATTTATTAAGTTTAGCCCCTTCCCAAATAGCAATTAATTCGCTCGTTTCTTTTAAAAACAAAACTTCTTTATGCTTTCCATCTTTTACATCCGGAAAAATAAGTAAGATGGAATCTTCTTGATCAATCCCTGATAAATAAAACAAATCACTGTTTTGAACAAAACCAAACGAACCATCTGCATTGGTAGGCAACAAATCGTTACTTACAAATAACGCCAATGAATTTGGTTTTAAATGTTTAATGTAGTTTGCTCTATTATCTATAAATAATTTATTGTTGATTGCTTCGTATTTCATAGGTAGTTTATTTTAATGTTTTAAAAATACACGTATTACATTTTATTAATCAAGGGTGATGTAAATAGATAAATGATCGCTATAACCATTAAAATATTTTTCTCCACTATATGTTCGATTAGGTTTTTCTTCGCCAGTTTTTGCATTCTTATACAATACAAAATCTTTGCGCAATATGTGGGCGTTTTTAGGATCAAAACTATATCCTTTTTTCGCTTTTAAAAAACCTTGAGAAACGATGATTTGATCAAGCACTCGCCACTCTTTATCATAATAATGAGTGCCTTCTTTATTCTTATCTAAGGTATAATAAGCGTTATACAAATCCGATTTAGCTTTTGGTTTAGCACTCGCTAACAACGTATTTAAAATACTGTTATTGTCAGGATGGTCGTTAAAATCTCCCATTACAATGATTTTAGCCTTCATGTCTTTTTTTTGCAATTCATTAATTTTATTTCTTACCACTTGTGCTGCATAAATACGGCGAGGCTCGCTCTCCTTTTCTCCTTCTCGTCTGCTTGGCCAATGGTTTACAAACACGTAAATGATATCTCCATTTGTAGCCTTTAAAGTTGTAAATAAAACATTACGAGTTTTATAATCACCCAAATCAGAGTTTGTTGCATTTAATTCTTCAGAATTTATTAAAGAAAAAATTGATTGATCATAAATTAACCCAACATCAATACTTCTTACATCAGCACCTGTTGTGCATAACACACCATATTTTTTTTGTTTAAGTTGAGATTTAGAAACTAAGTCTTCTAACACATCCTTATTTTCAATTTCCACTAAACCAACTATCGCAGGCAAGCCAGCACCTTCCACGGTAGAATCTAAAACCTGTGCTATTTTTTGTAATTTATTATTATAGCGCGTTTCATCCCACTTCATAGGAGCTTCAGGCAAAAACTCATTATCTTGTTTCTCTGGATCATCTTTTATATCAAAAAAGTTTTCGCAGTTATAAAATGCCACTGTAATTTGTTTTGGGTTTTGTGAAAAACCTGTGAATGCACAGAAAAAAACAATAATGTTTAATACAACTAATTTTATCATAGTTCAAATATAATAAAAAACAATTTTAGAAATAGATTTAGTAACTTAGCAATATGCTATCAAAATATTAAATTATTGGCATCCAATCAAAAAAACAAAAACCTATGAAAACAAAACTTACAATAAAAAAAATTGGCATTGTATTTATTGTCCTATTTATAGTCATACAAGTTTTTCGAATTAATAAAACAATTACTCCAGTTAACGAGCAAACTGATTTCATGGCAGTTACTCAAACTAATCCTGAGGTTGCTACGATTTTAAAAAATGCTTGTTATGATTGTCATTCCAATCAACCAACCTATCCATGGTATACGAATGTTGCGCCAGTTTCATGGTGGATCAAGAATCATATCAATGAAGGTTCAAAGCATTTAAACTTTTCTATTTGGCAAACTTATACAGTGAAACGTAAAGATCATAAATTAGAAGAATGTGTTGAAATGATTGAAGAAGGAGAAATGCCAATGAATTCTTACACATGGATGCATCCAGAAGCAAAATTAACAGACGCTCAAAAACAATTATTAATTGATTGGTTTAAGGCTGAAAAAGCTAAATTAAACTACGTTGCCGAAAAATAATTTACTGATTTTTTAATAAAAAACTTATTTATCAAAAAAAAGACCTTGAAAATTTCAAGGTCTTTTTTTTGATTTATTTTTTAGTTGGAATTTGTCTTTGTTTCGCCATTTCTTCTAGCTTTGCCTGAAAGCCAGATTTCTTTTCAGGCTTCTTCATGTTTGCTAATAGCTCTTCTCTAATTTTGCCATCATCAATCATTTTTTTCATAGCAAATGTTTGTAGGAAAGTAATAACGTTAGCTAAAAAGTAATACCAGCTTAAACCAGCTGCATAACTATTCATAACTGCTAAAAAAATCACTGGCATTAAATACATCATGTATTTCATACCTGGCATTTGGGTTTGTTGCGGTTGCAACATGCTACTGTTCATCCATGTGTAAATAATAGTTGAAACAAACATGAGTAAGGCAAATAAACTCACATGATCACCATAACCCCACACATTGAAACCAAAATTGTAAACAGAATCGTAAGTCGATAAATCATCCGTCCATAAAAACGCTTTTTGGCGCATTTCAATTGACGCAGGAAAAAAAGCAAACAAAGCAATTAATATTGGGAATTGTAATAACATAGGTAAACAGCCCGAAAGTGGATTCGCTCCAGCTCTTCTATATAAAGCCATAGATTCTTGCTGTTTTTTCATGGGGTCAGCATTGTCTTTAAATTTCTCATTCAAGGCATCAATCTCAGGTTTTAAAACACGCATCTTTGAGCTACTCATGTATGTTTTATAGGCAATCGGAAATAAAATAGTTTTAAGAATTAAGGTTAATAATAAAATCATTATGCCTGTATTGATGTTTGGCATACTATTTAATAATGGAATAACCATCCATTTATTGATATAACTAAACACACTAAATCCAGTTGGAATCATTTGATCTAAATCTAAATTATACTCTTTTAAAGTATAATAATGTGTGGGTCCAAAATAAAAAGCCATTCCAAATCGTTCATTCGCAGTGTGCTTATAAGGTATCGTTAATTGGGCTTCGATACGTTTTACGATGTCATTTGATGCAGGATTTTCATTTGTTTTTACAAAACTTTCTTCTTTACTAAACTCTGTATCTGCAATTAATGTTGAATTAAAGAAATGTTGCTTAAAACTTACCCACTTGATGTTTTGTTCGTTTAATAAAAACTCTTCATTTTTTCTTGCATTGATGTAATCTACTCCTTCTTCAACTTGATTATAGTAAACAGTTGCTGTTTCACGTTCTTTCTTAATATCCTTCTCTTGCGATGGCATACTTTGAGCCCAATACATTTTTACACCATTTGCCTTGTTAGAAATAATAGTTTGCATGCCTACAAAATTCACATCATAATCAAGCATATAATCATTTCCTTTTAAGGTATAAACATATTCAATGTATGCGCCTGGATTTGATGTCTCTAACTTCAATATCATTGTTTTGGTTTCTTTACCATTTACAACAATCGACTTTTCAGATGTTTTAAAATAAAAACTGTCCGTGCTCAATTTCATGGTTGAATAAGCATCAAATGTAATTTGCTGAAAGGTAGAATCTTTATCAAATAAAATTAAAGGTGTTTTTTGTCCATAGCGATTGTATTTTTTTAATTCTACTTTTTCAACTACAGCTCCTTTTGTGGAAATAAATACTTTTATATTTTCATTCTCCATTGTTACAGTCTCTTTTGTTCCATTTGCAGAAACAGAAAAGTCTTTATACTTCTGACTAGCAATTACTAGTTTTGCAGAATCAGATAATTGAGCTACAGCCTGAGAAATTGAATCTTGAGTTCTTTTTATCGAAACTTCAGTTAATAATTTTTCAGCCTCGAGCGCTGATTTTTCAGCTAATTCAACAGAATCTTTAATGAATTTATTACGAGCAATTTGTTCTTTATTTGGTCCAGCTAAAGCCAACCAAGTAATTAAAATAACAGCAATTAGACCGAGGCCTATAAGAGATTTTTTATCCATGATAAGGAAATAATTTTTGGATGCAAATATATGTTTTTTTAGCTATTATGATAAGCTAAAAATGACAAATAAAAATGATCGGAAAATAACCGAATACCTAAAGATGACCCTTTATTGTTTCAGCACATTCAATAAACTCTTCTTTTGAGTACGATAATTTATCGTTAGCGAAATTCATGTCATTCATTCTGTTAATTGGAACTAGATGAATGTGAGCATGTGGAACTTCAAGTCCTATGACAGCTAAGCCTATTCTATTGCATGGATAAGCACATTTTATAGCCTCAGCAATTTTTTTACTAAACACCATTAAGCCTTGATACAATTCTGAATCTAAATCAAAAATGTAATCAATCTCTTTTTTTGGAACAACAAGCGTGTGTCCTTTCTTTAAAGGAAAAGCATCTAAAAACGCAATGTAATTTTCGTCTTCAGCTATCTTATAACATGGGATTTCACCATTAATTATTTTAGTGAAAATGCTTGGCACTATAAACTAATCTCTAAAATTTGAAATGGAATAACACCTGCTGGAACGGTAACATCAACATTTTCACCCACTTTTTTTCCAACTAAAGCCTTACCAATAGGAGAGTCAATTGAAATTTTTCCAGATTTAAGGTCGGCTTCATTTTCTGCAACGATGGTATACTTCATTTCCATGTTGTTCTTCAAATTTTTAATTTTAACTGTTGTTAAAATACTCACCTTATTTACATCTAATTGGGAGCTGTCAACAATTCGGGCATTAGCAACGATTTCTTCTAACTTTCCAATTTTAATCTCAAGTAGACCCTGGTCATTTTTAGCTGCGTCATATTCTGCATTCTCAGACAAATCTCCTTTATCTCGGGCGTCAGCAATTGCTTTTATAATTATTTTTCGCTCCACTGTTTTAAGATGATTTAATTCGTCTTTCAGTTTCTTCAACCCTTCTTCAGTATAATATGCAATTGTAGCCATGTGTTTGTGTATTCTTAAAATAAAAGAATCCCGAATTTCTTCGGGACTCTAAAAATTGTATGATTTAGGTTTTGTTTTTAAAAGTTAATTCTTGCGCCAAACGAATGAACTCCACCAAATGGATTTGTAAATCGATAAGAATAATCAACACCAAAAGTTGATTTTTTTTCTCCGATAGGGACTTCAAAAGTTATACCACAAGATGGTCCAGTAAACGCAGTTGTTCTTTCTGCATCCCCTTTAAAAATACCTTGCTCCATAACCATTCCACCACGAACCATAATAAATTCTTTCCACCCATACTCAACACCAATTAGCAAGTTGTCTTTTGTAAATGAGTTAGACGTGAAATTTCCAGCTACAGTTAAACGATGCGTTTTTAAAAGGCCAGTTGTATCTTTAGTTAAATAAAAATCGTATGCAGCGCCAATATTAAGTAATGCAGGCAAATCAAATGCGGCAGATTTACTACTTGAAGTCATTTGGTATTGATTACCATAAGCATTCGTAACCGTATTTTGAATAGATAAACCATCACCTTTATACTGCATTTTTGGTCCCCAATTTTTCAATGAAACACCTAAATGAACTTGATCATATTTACCAGTGTGGTATTGAATACCCGCATCAATAGAAACACCTTGAGCTTTCACGTTATCAATTCCTTCTGACAATACGCGTAAGGTAATTCCACCGTAAATATTATCTGAAAATCCCTTTGCGTAAGAAAGGGCAATATTAGTAAAGCGTGGAGTAAAGGTTCCTAATCCACCTTCAGGTTGGTCCTCTGTTGTCCTTTCAATTTTACCAGCATTGATTGACATAATACCAATCCCAAGTGCTCCTGTTTCTCCAACTCTTTGTGATACACCAAACGTATTTATATTTATTCCTGTTCCTACTAACCATGCAGAACGCATAAACATAATCTCTGTTTTACGTGTAAATGCTAATCCAGCAACATTAGTGTATTGCGATTCTAATCCACGTGTACGAGAGGAGTTTGCTCCAGCCCAACCCGCAGAACGAG
The DNA here is from genome assembly GCA_044353195.1 of Bacteroidia bacterium. Classification (GTDB taxonomy): domain Bacteria; phylum Bacteroidota; class Bacteroidia; order B-17B0; family Aurantibacillaceae; genus UBA4416. The sequence goes on from JBILCJ010000017.1 coordinate 6,931, forward strand.
CATAAGGATTAATTAATAATTGGGAAGCTCCAGCTTGACCAGCTCTTTCAGGATTACCTGCAAGGGCATGATTACTTGTGATTAGAATTGAACCTGTGATCGTTAAGGTTAATGCTATATGTTTTATTGACTTCATAATTCGTATTTAATTAATATTAATGCTTAATAGCTTTGTAAATCTAATGGACGCATAACACCAAACCATTTTAAAATCTTTTCTCCAACTCCTGGTACATCAATATGAATAATGTATAATCCACTTGCTACTGGAATACCACTTTGGTTTTTAATGTCCCAATCTTGGAAAGGAGAACGTTTTGAATGCACATACTCAGAGGTAGATACATTTATTTCTTCCTGACCAGTAACATCTCTATCAAAAGTTCTTACAAGAGTTCCATTCATAGTAAAGATTTTAATTTTACACTTATTAGGTAAATTCGTGATACGAACAACGTTTTCTAACCTATTTTTTTCATAAGTTGAATACGCATAGTAAGGATTTGGAACAACATTAATTAAATCTAAAGCAGACTTAGCTTGATTTGAATTATTTATATCTGTAAAAATATCTGCTGTACTAAAACCATATAAACCAAAATTGTTGTTTTTCGCTGCTAAAACAGTATCTGTTGATAAATTGGAATATTGAGAAACAGAAGGCATAGTAGGACATGCTGCTACACCAGATGAAAACACAGATAGTGCGTCAAAATAAGACCCAGATAAACCACGCTTATAGGATTTTTTTACTCTTAATCTTACTTTAGCATCACAAGGCATGTTTGCAGGATTTGTAAAGGCAAACCTATTATCGGTCAACAAAGGAATATTAACCCACATAGCATCAGACCAAATGTTTCTCATATACACATCAGATTGAATTCCAGTAGAAGGCGCAGCCTTTTTATATTCATTAAATAAATCTCTGTACTTTGAATATGGACCAGCTCCAATTAATTGACCATTTAAGCCAGACGCTGCATTATATTTTGAATCACTTCTACTGTGGCCAAATACGTAAACATAATGTCTTCCACCAAATGCATAACGATAGCCTGTTTCAGTTGATGTTTTTGTTGGATTCCACATCATGTCGCGTCCGTTATTTGCACCTTGATAAGAATCTTCTCCAAACGCAATATTTAAACGTTCACCAGTTTCAATATTTACTGCATAACCTGGGAACCAACTACAACCGTAATTAAAAGTATCAGAAGGTGCGACAGCTTCTTCTTGATTACAACCTGGATTACCCCAAGCAATTCCTTGTTTATCCACTGATCTTGCTCTTCTTAAGTCAAATTTCTTTGCACCTGTTGGATTTGCTGCAACCTCGTCACATTGCTCAATAACCAAAGCACGAGTCCACTTACTCTTATCAGAAGTAAATACAATATCAACACTTGATAGATTTCTTAAATCAAATGGAGTATTCAAAGAACCTGAGGAATACATGCTACCATAACCTGGTGCTGCATTTGTTGCAGTATTAGGCAAAGCGGCAACCTTATACGGTGCTACTAGAGAATATGGAGACCACGTTCCACCTAAAACTCCCTCAAATATTTGATTTGGATCTAAGAAACTTCCTGATGAAAAACTATAATCATTTTGATTTGCATCTGTAGAACTAGAATAAGAACCTGAACGAATCCAGTTATTACCATCAGTCCCATCCCGATCAGGAACACCAGTTAACCAAATTTTTGTTGGATCTGAAAAACTAATTGTACCTTCTAAAAAATCTCCATTTTGAACAACCCTATCAGTTAATGCATTTGTTGGTGAAGAAACACCAGCAACATCAGTTACCTGCCCAATTTTAACTGAAAGTCCGATTTCGCTGAAATAAAACTCTTCGCCAACTCTAATAGATTTACAAGGTTTATATTCTTTATTATTTGTAACATCTTTTAATATCCATGTTACACTATCACCGGCAATAGAACCAAACCTAGTACTTTTCGTAGAAACCTTATCGTTAATATTATAAACACAAGCATTTGCTAATGCCGCAGCCTCATCTTTATAATAATTCTTTTTAATAAAACTAACTGTAAATTCAGCATTAGGCACATTTAAAGGATCTACAACTTTAATATTAATTGGACCTTTTCCATTAGCATAAGTTATAACATCAGTTCGTCCACCATTACTAACAACTTGATTCATTGTTTCGTCGGTAAAATCAACAATATTTCCACCATTACCATGACCTTCATATCTTGTAATCTTTGGTCCGTATCCATAATACGAATTTGAAACAGAACCTCCTTTTTCAGGATCTGGTATATGAGGAATACCGTATGCTTTTTTAGATTTTCTTCCTTCTAAATATGTTTTCTTTTGTCCTAAATAACAAGCTGAATTTAATCCAGACCAAGGCACATCTTCTTTGTATTGAGCATATTGATTATAAGCGTATGCAACAGTTAAGAAGTAATATGTTTTGTTATTAATAACTTTTTTATCACTTGATTGAGAAAACTCATCTTTTGTAAAATGAAATGTTGAAGAAAGTCCATTATCTGTTCCTTCTGCCTTTACCACAGCGCGATCTCCTGCACTTGTTGGGTCGTATTCGTAATTAATCAATCTTTTAATGCCATTATTTATGTCGCAACTAAAAACCAATTTAGCTTTTGATAAATCCGTTAAGTCTTCTTGAGTTACACCATCATTACGTAATTGATATACTTTGAACCCTTCAAAACGGTAATACCTATCAACGTTTTTAAATAATGGGGTCGGTGTACCGCCGCTTGAAATAAGAGTTACCGTGTCAACAATAATAGAGACATCTAACTCTTTATATTGATTTAAATAGTTATTAGAAGATGGTTTATTAGCAAAATACAAAATCAACTCATTATCTAACTCTTGAATTGTCATGTCTGGAGCTTCTGGACCACTTAACACTTTAAAGCAATTGTCAAATAACGATTGTGCTTTATCATCAGCTATTTTTAATAATGGAATAGCAGATTTAGGTGAATTTGGTGCTGTTGCTTTAGCCCATGGCATACCATAAGTCACATAATTAACAGCTCCAGCCTCTAATTCAAAAGGTCCTGATGATTGTAAGAAACGTCTATCTCCTGGCAAAGTACTTTCTTCCCATGTAGCAGGCCCACAAGGACTAGCAGAATAAGTATCTCCTGGAAATAAAAAACCTGTTGGTATAGATCCGCCATAACCACTAGCAGCATCACACGTAAAAGGCGTTCCATCTTTCCAAAAACCTGACATATACTGATAAGTTTGTACAGCATTTTGAGGGTCAGTAGTTTGAGGGTTAAATCCTGGTAAACTATTATTAAAATAGAAAAACTTACTCATTCCCATTTGCTCACCTGCCTCATCTACAAATCCATTAGCATTATCATCAATACCATTTGTCGTATTAATTGGTCCTTGAAAAAAGTCACAACCGAAAGAAGGAATGTAATCTAAATAACCATTTGCACCACTTCCAGTTTCATCATAAGAATCACCGTTGTAAATATAACCTAAACCTCTTTTAACATCACAACCAATATAGTCATCTTTATATTGACCTAAATCGGCATCAACAAAAACTGTCATATAAGCATCTGTTAATTTAAATGATGAACGATTAATAATCTGATAGCTATAGAATGTCATGTTATTAATATCATCTGTTGTTTTAAATGCAAATGCTTGTGCTCTTACCTCTAATCCAATAGCGATACCGCCTGTAGCTTGATGAATATCTCCTTTATCATTATAAACCCACCATAGTGTTTCATCTCCAAACACACGCGCTTTACAAACTCCCAAATTATCTTTACCAGCATTATTATAAACGTCATAATAAGGATAGTCACCTTGCTCTGGCTCATAAACTCCATCTCCACCAGCAACTCCAAATTTATCAACCCAAGGAGCTAAGTATGGATCCTGATTCAAAGATAAATCACCATTACCAGGCCAGTTCTTAATATTACTTGTAACTGAGCCACCAGATAAAACAAATGCATCTACTTCTGAACGAGTAATTTTAAAAATTTTATCATATTTCTGACAAACGTCGCTATTTACAGTTGCGTCAACGGTACTTAATGGACCCGTCCAAAAATCAATACCATCTTGTCTGTAAGTTTGAGCAGCTACTTTAAGCTGTCCACCTACATCTAAACCGCCAAACCATACGTTACCAGCAAACGTTGATGAAACCCATTTCGATTTTTCTTCTACTTTTGGTATAACATAATACGCACTTCCAGTTCCAAATAAATCCCACCACATGTCTGAACCAGAATAAATAATTGTTCTTACGTTATTGACAGCTAGCTCAGCTGAAGATTGGGGTGCAGAACAACCTGCCATAACACGACTTACCTCAGAAGTTCTAAAAACATTTCCTTCTTTTTGTCTTGCGTTAACAGAAAAAGCGCTTAGGGCCGTAGCCACTATTAATAGGTTTCTGTTTATTTTGTTTATTGTTTGCATAATAGAATATTTTATTGATTAGAAATCTAACATTACACCAATTCTGATGGTACGTGGACGTGAATAATTACCTGGATTATTTAAATAAATAGCATATTGATCTTGAAAACCTTGAGGACTCACGTTGCTATTTGCAGCTTGCTGACCTACTCCTGTATTTAAATATCCATCATCATCAGCATTTCCAGTATAGTTATAAACGTTTTGAATATTTCTTGTGTTTAATAGATTCAATACTTGTAAATAGATATTCAAAGCTGCTGTCTTCTTTTTATCACCTTCTTTCTTGCCCCATGTTAATTCAACATCTTTATCTATACGAAGATTTGCACGGTACTGCCAAGGCTTATTAGAACCATTTAAAGATCCTAAAATTGACGTTCTTCCACCTACAGAAGTTGCAGATTGGTAACGAGTGTATGGTGTTCCAGAACCAACTAGAAAACTTAAGTTAGCACCCATATTTTGGAAAATTTGAACTGTTTGCTGTGTGCCTTTTTTATTTCTATTAAAGTTTGGTCCTTTATAATCTTTTCCTTCACCAAAACGATAATCTAAGGTAAATACCATATTATGTCTTTGGTCATAATCTAAAGGTAATGTTACTCTTAAATTAGGTTGACCAGAGTTTGCTAGATTAGCGCCTGAATTAGGTCCAGAACCAGAACCTTCAGCAAATTGTAATGTGTAATTCGCATCAAATTGTAATCCTTTTGTTCTACGCATTTGAAATTCTAAAGATAATCCTTTTACAGTTCCAAAATCTTGATTGGCATAAGTTGTATATGATTTTGGATAAGCCTGATTAACGTTAACAACTGTAACTTGATTTCTTAATTCGCGATAAAAAGTTGTTACTTTTAATACAGCATTTTTCTTCTCATTTAATACTTGATTATACCCTAATTCATAATCAATCGTTCTTTCAGGTAATAAATTAGAGTTCGTTAAAAAAGGTAAACTAGATGTTGAACCAATGAAATAATAATCCTTTGGATCGAAACGCATATTAATATCACCAAATCCTCCATTAGAAGGACGTTGTGTTAATACATCATAATGAGCAAAGAAACCAGCTACATCTGATATTGGGAATGAAAAAGCCACACGAGGCATGATATTAATTTGTGGTTTATAATCCGTAAATGAATTAACACTAAATGCGTTGTTGGTAGCAAAATCTACATCTTTTAACCAAGGCGTTACTTTACCGTCAACTGCTAAAGCATTTGGATCTGTAATTTCTTTACCTTCAGAGTTGTACCAAGTTTTTCCATCTCTATATCCCGTAATTTTAGGTGAAGTGCTCTTAATATCATCTACGTATACTACAAAATCATCCTTTATATTATCAGGCTTTCCTTCTGCTTTTTCACCTGCCGTATAAGCTTCATGAAATAAATACCTATCCTTCAATACTTTTTGATTAGCATCGAAACGATCGATACGAACACCTACGTTAAACTTAATGTCTTTATAATCAAATTTATCTTGAATATACCCAGCCACGTAAATTGGCTTAAATCCACCCACATTTAATGTTTGATTTCCTTTATCATCTCTTTTATTCAAAAAACGATCAAAAGAAGTATTGTTATTATCCTTATTACCTAAGTAATCATAACCCCAATAATCTACTAAACTACCAACTCCTTTATTTAATAAATCAGAGGCACTAAACATACTTAATTTTAAATCATCAGGATTTAAGGCATCTGTATTAATAAATGATTGATTGCTTGCCGCTAAGCCCATTTGCTCTCTGATTGATTTATCAAATTGGCTCTGAGATTCGGAATTATACACATAATTTGCATAGTAGTGATTTTCAGATCCGCTTAATTCAGGAACTAAAATGCTGTTTTTGGTGTCTAACGTCGTTAAATGTGTATTTGTGATTTGTCGCATTCTTTCCCACAATCCAATTGGAAACACATCATATCCCGTCATATTTCTTTGGTCATATTCAACACCAACCATGAGGGCATGATTCTTAATGTCAGCAGAGAAATTAGAAGCGAAACGAAGCTGAGTGTTATCCCTCATTCCGTAATTATTGTATTGACGTCCTGTAGCTGCAAACAAACCATAGATTCCAGCCGGTCTATCTCCATTAATAAACCCATAATTACTTTGAACATTTTGGATAGTTGGTAAACTTCCATAATAATCAAACACTTGAGATGTATAATTAGCAGCTGTAGCATTTACTTCACTTCTTTCGAATGTTACTGGACTAAAAGAGCGACCTTGGTACTGCCAATAAGAACTATCCGTTCCAGCGTAAATATTAGTGTAATTAGAAATACCTGTATCTACAGTCATATTAAACTTACCAATATATCCATAATTAAAAATTTTGTCTTTATGAGAATCATCTTGGGTTCTTTGTTTAGATCTTTCGTAAGAAGCTAAGAAAGTAAAATAAGCATTTGAAATTACTGATTGAGTTTTCTCTTTATCCGCTCCTGTTTGAGCTGTTCCAAACTTTTGACGAACATTTCCATATAAACGATAAGTAGTTGAAATTATTTGTGGGTTATTTTGTGGATTGTATAAAGAATAACCATATTCAAAACTATGTCTATTTCCATAATCAAATGCACCACCCAACGTTAAGTTAGTGTTTGGTGTAATTTTAAAATCCAATTTACCATTTAATTGAATACCTCTTGAAGCCACATTTTGACGAGCGCTTACTCTATCAAAATCGCTATTTGTAACATAATATAAAGCAGGATTAAATCCTTGACCAGAAGGCGCAACAACCAATGGAGTAGTTTCAATCTCTTTTAATTTTTCATCTTTCAATTTATACACTTTATTGTAAGAAGGATTAGGGTCTTTTTCATAAGTACCTTGTCCGGATAAAATAAATCCAATGATTGGTGTTTTATTACCTGCAGAATCTTTCTTTTGCCAAACTGGTCCGCCTATTGAAAAACCTAATGAGTTATAACCATATTTATCAGTTATTTGTGAAGAAATTAATTCGACACCTCCAAAAAATTTACTTTGTGGTCCACGAGTTGTAACTGATACAACACCAGAAGTAGCATCACCATATTGAGCAGGCAAACCTCCTAAAATAACATTCACCTGTTCTACACCTTGTTGAGGAACTCCTAGCCCACCGATTACTTTCACACCATCTACAAAATAAGTAGTGTTATTCGAACGTCCACCTCTCACATTTAAGGCTCCTCCTTCATCCGCTTGGTATACACCCGCTGTAGTTGCAGCAACTGAATTAATATTCTTTGTTGCCATATTTTGATACTCTTCACGAGTTACTGTACCTCCTGATTTTGTATCCGGATCAATTAAAGGTTCTGTATACCCAACAATTTCGACTACATCCGTTTCAACGCCACCAGACAATGCAATGGTGATATACGTTGTTTTAGATTCTCCAACATTTACATCCTTCATTTCTTGGGGTGCATAACCAACATAGGCTGATTTTACTGAATATTTACCCGGATTTAATGGCTTAATCATAGCGTAGCCATCCATATCTGTTGTAGCAACTGCGATTTGTACTCCACCCATGTAGGCCACTACATTCGCAAACGGAATTGCTTCTCCATTACTTTTATCTTTTAGTAAAACCTTTATAGCACCAGCAGTTTGAGCCACTGCTGCAGCACCAGAAATAAAAAGTATTACGATTGAAAGGTAAATTTTTCTTAACATATAAATAATTTTAAATTAAAGTTCAATGTATTTTAGCGGATAAATATATAAATCAAAGCTTATTATTGCAAGTTTTTATGGGTGTTTTTTGTAATAATTTGATACTGTGGGTCTTATTTTCCAATTTTTTTGTGTTAAAGCCTGCTAAAGTTAACACTAATTAACACAAATTTATAAAAAATGACACTTTTAAAATCCAAAGTTCGCCAATTGGATGTTTGTTTTTAATAAGTGGCTACAAAAATACGATAAGTGGTTTTTAAATTAACATCGGATAAAATCATCAGTTTGTTCTTTCTTTTGTAATATGAACGCGCTTTCGCTTTTGATTATTCTGAAACCATCGCTTATAAAAGGGATCGCGTTTATTTTCACGAATGGAATTTGATTTTGCTCTACTCTGTTTCATACGTTTATAAACAGCTTTAGTTTGCACCCTTTTATGATGCGCATCTCTATTTTTTTCTTCTGCACGCTGAGCTGAACGTTCTTCTTTCCACTTTTTTTTATCTGCTTTGCGAAGCTTTCGTTTACTTTTCAATGACTGCTCTTTTTTAGTAGGGCCGCCGCTTTCTTGTGAATAGCAAGTAATTTGAAGAAAACATAAAATTATAACACTAAAAAAAAATCGAATTAACATACATTTAAAATTTTCATATTATTTATACTGAACAACCTCTACGCCAAATTTTCGAAGAAATTCTACTCCTTCATCCGTTGGGATTTTTTTATATTCAGCATAGCTATGTTTGTAGTATACTCTTTTAATTCCTGTAGTATAAATAACGCGCGCGCAGGCAATACAAGGGGAAAGAGTCACGTATAATGTTGAACCTTCAATTGCAGTATTGTTTTTTACAGCGTACAAAATTGCGTTTTGTTCAGCATGCAAGGCTAAAGAACAACTCCCTTTACTATCTCTGGGGCAACCGTCATCCGGAAACTCTATATCGCAATTGTGAGTGCCAGCTGGAGGGCCATTGTAACCTAATGACACAATACGAGTATCTTTAGTTAATACAGCTCCAACTTGAGCTTTTACGCAATGTGAACGCAATGCCAATTTCTCGGCGAGCTCCATGTATATTTCATCAAATGAAGGTTTCATAATATGGTTAAAGTTATAAATTGAAAATAGAAAACAAACTATTTTTTAATTAAAAAAGGCAAAGAATTTCTTTGCCTTTTTTAATATCACGTTTGTAATTAGAAATTTTATTAAGATACTAATTGTTTTCCAAAACGTTTACGCTCATTTTCATCTAAATAAATTTTACGTAAACGAATAAAGCTAGGAGTAATTTCAACATACTCATCACCTTGAATGTATTCCATTGCTTCTTCTAAACTGAAGTTAATTTTTGGAACGATACGCATTTTATCATCTGTACCAGATGCACGCATATTGGTTAATTGTTTTTCAGTACAAATGTTTACAACTAAATCATCAGGACGAATATGTTCTCCGATAACCATACCTGGATAAATTTCATCACCTGCTTCAACGAAGAATTTACCGCGATCTTGTAATTTATCAATAGAATAAGCTACAGCTGTTCCTTTATCTTTACTAATTAATACACCAGCAATACGGCTTGGGATTGGACCTTTCCAAGGTTCGTAATCTTTAAAACGATGAGCCATAATAGCTTCACCAGCTGTTGCAGTTAATACATTATTACGTAATCCAATAATACCACGAGATGGGATTTCGAACTCGATATGAGTTAAATCTCCTTTAGCCTCCATGATCAATAGGTTACCTTTACGTTGAGTTACTAAATCAATCACCTTACTTGCAGACTCTTGAGGAACATCAACCGTCAATACTTCAATTGGCTCACATTTTTTACCATCAATTTCTTTAACGATAACTTGTGGTTGGCCTAATTGTAACTCATATCCTTCACGACGCATTGTTTCGATTAAAACTGATAAATGCAAAATACCACGTCCGAATACTAGATAAGAATCAGGAGATGCTGTTTCTTCAACACGCATTGCTAAGTTCTTTTCTAATTCTTTAAATAAACGATCGCGTAAGTGACGAGACGTAACAAACTTACCATCTTTACCAAAGAAAGGAGAGTTATTAATTGTAAATAACATACTCATGGTTGGCTCATCAATTTTCATGGTTGGCATCGCTTCAGGATTTTCAAAATCAGCAACTGTATCACCAATTTCAAAACCTTCAATTCCAGTAAATGCACAAATATCTCCAGTTTGAACTTCAGTTACTTTTACTTTTCCTAAACCTTCGAATACAAATAATTCTTTAATACGAGACTTTTGAATTCTACCATCTCGTTTAACAACAGAAACAGGCATGTTTTCTTTGATAATTCCACGAAAAACACGACCAACAGCGATACGACCAATAAATGATGAATAATCTAAAGACGTAATTTGTATTTGTAATGAACCCACACGCTCAGGAGCTGTAGGGATATTCTCTAAAATAGTATCTAATAAATAAGTAACATCCGTTGTTGGATTCTTGTAATCTGCTCCCATCCAACCATTTTTACTTGAACCAAATACTGTTGGGAAGTTTAATTGATCTTCACTTGCATCTAAATTAAAAAATAAATCAAATACATTATCGTGAACTTCTTCAGGACGACAATTTGGTTTATCAACTTTATTAATAACCACAATCGCTTTTTTACCAGCAGCAATTGCTTTTTGAGTCACAAAACGTGTTTGTGGCATTGGTCCTTCAAATGCATCCACTAATAAAATTACACCATCCGCCATGTTTAATGTACGCTCAACTTCTCCTCCAAAATCCGCGTGGCCTGGTGTGTCAATGATGTTAATTTTTGTTCCTTTGTAAGTAACAGAAACGTTTTTTGCTAAAATGGTAATACCACGTTCGCGCTCTAAGTCGTTGTTATCAAGGATTAATTCTCCAGAAGCTTGATTTTCTCTGAATAAATTACATTGGTGTAAAATTTTATCTACTAATGTTGTTTTCCCGTGATCGACATGGGCAATAATGGCAATGTTTCTGATTTCTGACATGTTTATTTTTTTTGAGGGTGCAAAAGTAATGAATTTAATTGCAGAAAGCAATTTATCTTATTGAAAATGTATACATTGGCGTTAAATAATCATTAATTAATTGCTTTTTAAGATGATTGTCAACAAATATTTCATTTTAAAATTGTTATAGTACTTTTGAAGAAATTTAATTTTAACTTATTGAATTTACTGAAACATATATTTCAATCAATCATTATTTCGTGTGGATTCATTTTGAGTTCATGCCAACATACTGATGAAAAAAAAGTGAATGAGATTTCAAAAAAACAATATTATCTCTATTTAAATCACTCCGACACAGCAAAATATGTTGGCATAAATACATGTAAATTATGTCATCAAGATATTTACAACTCCTACATTAAAACAGGAATGGGAAAAAGTTTTGATAGCGCTACAAAAACAAAATCAGCTGGTAACTTTAAACATTCTGAAATTTACGACAAGGTCGGCGAATTCTATTACAAAGCGTTTTGGAAAAAAGACAGCCTGTACTTTTTAGAATATCGACTTAAAAACAAAGATACCATACATAAACGTCTTGAAAAAGTTGATTTTATTGTTGGTTCAGGGCAACACACTAATTCTCACATTCAATCAGTAAATGGTTATTTAAACCAAATGCCGATGACTTTTTATACTCAAAAACAACTATGGGATTTGCCTCCGGGTTTCGAAAACGGCCACAATACACGTTTTACGCGTAAGATTGGATTAGAATGTATGAGTTGTCATAATAACTATCCTGATTTTGTATTAGGTTCTGAAAATAAATTTTCGTCCGTTCCAGAAGGTATTAATTGCGAACGATGTCATGGACCAGGCAGTATTCATGTGGCTGAAAGGCAAACTGGTAAAAAAATTGATACCTCTAAATACATTGATTATAGTATTGTAAATCCTTCCAAATTAGAAATTAATGCTCAATTTGATATTTGCCAGCGTTGTCATTTGCAAGGCAACACCATTTTAAAAGAAGGGAAATCGTTTTACGATTTTAAACCTGGCATGAAATTAAATGATTACATGACAGTTTTTTTACCAAAATATAAAGATTCGGATGATGAATTTATTATGGCTTCGCATGCAGATAGATTGAAACAAAGTGCGTGCTTTATTCAATCACTTAAAAAATTAAAGACTAAATCTGCCATTTCGAGCGCCAGTCGTAACACATTAAAACCATATAAAAATGCGCTAACATGTGTTACGTGCCACAATCCTCATATTAGCGTGAAAGAAACAAATCCAAATGTTTTTAATGATGCTTGCAATAATTGTCATTTTGCAGGAACAGAAAAAAATAAAGTGAAAGAAGAGACTAAAGGGATTAATAATGAAAGGTTGCAGATTAAAAATAATTCAACATTTGGATCGACGTTAATTTGTAATAAAAAAGGGGTTAATAAAGCATCTAACTGTGTGAGTTGTCACATGCCGAAATCTGGTTCCATTGATATTCCTCATGTTA
>JBILCJ010000137.1:0-6237 GCA_044353195.1 Bacteroidia bacterium
ATTTCGCAATACACATTCATTTCTCTTAATCTACGTGCAATGAGTTGAGTAAATTGAGAACCGAAATCTAAAATTAAAATTTGTTGTTGCATAATTATCAATACGTAATAGCTAACAAAGATAGCTTTTTGTTTGGGATTGATAAGAAACGGAATGAATTAAATGCAAAAAAATAAACAATTAATCCTTACTTTTCATAAATCGAACAAGTGTATAAATGCCAAGTGCAAATATGCAAGCAACAAAAATAACAATCACATAATCACTTATGGCAAGATCTGTTTTCATTAGGCTTCTAATAAATTATTTTTAACAGCAAACATAACTATTCCAGCGGTATTTTGAATATTTAATTTAGTCATTAAATTTTTACGATGGGTATTTACAGTATGTGTACTTAGCTCTAATTTATCGGCAATAAGTTTATTTGATAAACCTTCCGCTATTAAACGCACAACTTCTAATTCTCTATCAGTAATACCAATACCTTCGCAAGAAACTTTTACAATAGAATTAGAGCTTGATGTATCAGTTTGAGATAAATAATGGGCTACTTGGCCACACAAAAAACGCTCACCGTTATAGGTGGCATGAAGAGCTTCTATAATCTCTTCTTTATCACACTCTTTTAATAAATAGCTCCTAACACCAGCGTTTAAAGCCGCTTGCATTTCCGTTCTAGGCAAAAAATTGGTGATAGCCAATATTTGTAATTTCTTGAATGTATTTAAAATTAAAACAATTTGTTTGTTCGAAAATTGTAGCGATTGAAAATCAAGGACTAATATCTTTGGTTTATGCTGCTTAATCGAGGCTAATAATTGATCAAAACTTTCCTTATCCGTATAATTAACTTCAAAATTTACAGATTCACTCAACAAAGTATATAAGCCGAAACGGCTTATATAATTTTTATCGGCTATTAAAACGGAAATCATGATGAATTTCTTATTTAGATTAATTTTAAACAAAGATAACCATACAAATTGAACAACAAAATAAAAAATGAAAAAAATAATAACAAAGTTATTTTAGTAATTTAAAGCGATTTTTTACAATATGACACCGTTTTTAAGATTAGTTGCAGAATACACTCACAATCATCATCAATCAGGAACAGATTCGCTATGTATTATTTTACCAAATAAGCGTGGTGCTTTATATTTGAAACAACATTTGGCTGCTGTTTTTCAAAAAACAATTTGGTTGCCAACCATTATTAGTGCTGAAGAATTAGTTTCTCAATTATCTGAATTAGACCAGGCAGATAGCGTGGATTTAATTTGTGATTTATACGTGGCATATTGCTCTGTGCTAAAAGAAAAAGCCGAAACTTTTGATGCTTTTGCAAAATGGGGGAATTTAATGCTTCAAGATTTTAATGAAGCCGACCGTTATTTAGTTGATACAAAAGCATTATACCAAAACTTAAAAGAGATTAAAGAAATAGAAAATTGGAGTTTAAGTGCAAATGAATTAACATCTACCCAACAAGATTACATTGAATTCATGCAACAAATGGGTTTAATTTATGATGTTTTTACAACAAATTTAATTCAAAAAAAACAAGGCTATCAAGGTTTAATGTATCGCAAAGCTTTCGAAAATTTTAATCAAAGTAATGCTATAAATAAATATTCTCATATTTTAATTGCTGGTTTTAATGCATTAAACAAAGTGGAAACCATTATTTTTTCAGAGTTAGCTAAAACAAAAAAAGCAACATTACTTTGGGACATTGACAAATACTACTTCGAAAATAATGAATATGAAGCTGGATTATTTTTACGAAAAAACTTCACTAATCAATGGTTGAAATCAGAAAGTTTTATCGGAAATAATTTTACAGACATTAATAAAACTATTGATATCATTGCAGTTCCAAATAAAGTGGGGCAAGCACAAGTTGTTGCACATCAGTTAAAACAATGGATAAAAGAAGGGAAATCAATAGATAAAACTGCCGTAATTTTGGCAGATGAAAGCTTATTATTTCCAATTATCAATCAATTACCAAAAGAAATTGAACATGTAAACATTACAATGGAATATCCATTGCGATTTACCCCTATTTATGATTTAGTTGATAATCTTATTTCTATTCATCATTCAGTTTCCAAAAACAATAGTGGTAGTTTTTATTATTTAGATTTTTTTAAAATTGTACAAAACGCTTTGTTTACAAATTACTACCAGAGTTTCAATCCTAGTATTACAATACAATCAATCATTCAAAAAATAATTGATAAAAATTATGTGTGGCTTAATTTGCGCACCTTAGAAGATTTATTTGAATCAAATTTAACTTCGATAAAACCATTATTTGAAACCTGGAAATCATCTATCGATGGTGTTCATGCTATTCATCACATGCTAACTTATTTTAATGAAACTGATTCAAAACAATTACAGTTAACAAACATAGATCAAGAATACTTGCATGTTTTTACAAAATATTTTAATCGTTTACATAGTTTAGTAAATAGTCATTCTTACTTACACTCTTTAACAACACTTAAAAGTTTGTTCAAACAAATTATTGGAATGGCTACTGTTCCATTTATAGGCGAGCCATTAAAAGGATTGCAAATAATGGGTGTATTGGAAACGCGAACCCTTGATTTTGAAAACATCATTTTATTAGGTATCAATGAAGGTGTTTTACCTTCGGGCAAATCAATGAATTCGTTTATACCAAACGATTTAAAAAGACATTTCAATATGCCATTGTATGGAGATAAAGATGCTGTTTATGCGTATCATTTTTATAGAATATTACAAAAGGCTTCATCGGTTTTAATTACTTACAATACAGAACAAAGTCTGTTAGGTACAGGTGAAAAAAGTCGATTTATTACACAACTACAATTTGAGTTAGAAAAATTTAATTTAAACCATACAATTACTGAAAAAATGTTGAGTGGAGATAAATTACCTGCAAGTATTTCCAATCATATTTCAATTACAAAAACAACTCAAAACTTAGACTTAATTGTCAAAAAACTAATTACAAACGATAAGTATAGCGGTTTAAGTCCTTCCGCATTAAACACTTACAAAGATTGTTCGTTACGCTTCTTCTTCAGATACGGTGCTGGTATTAAGGAAACGAATGATGTAGAGGAAAATGCAGAAGCTAGTACTCAAGGGCAAATATTACACAAAAGTTTGGAGATGTTATTAACCCCATTCAAAGGCAAAATACTAAACGAAGCTGATATTATTTCCTGTCAAACTAAAACCGAAGAAACTATCAATTTAGTGTTTCAAGAATTTTTTAGTCAAAAAGAAAGTAATTTCGGGAAAAACTTCTTGCAAAAAAAAGTTACCAATGAGTATGTGAAAAAATTACTATTGAATGATTTACATAGTATTAAACAAAGTCGCTTAACGAATCAATACTTAAGTTTAATTGATTTAGAAGTTTTACTTGAAACAACTGTAAACGTTATGATCAATGGGCAATCCACTCCCATTTACATAAAAGGATCAGCAGATAGAATTGATAAAATAGGAAACGTCATACGCATCATTGATTATAAATCATCCATAAAAAGTTCAGATAAATTTAACTTTGAAGGTTTCGAAAAATTATTTACAAATAGTGATTACAATAAAATGCTACAATTATTTATGTACGCATGGTTATTTGTAAAAAAAGGAATGGCAAAACCTGAAGAATTAATGCCTTGCATCATTCCATTTAAAAAATTTGAAGAAAAGCCTCGTTTTATAAATGATAATTCTAAAGAAAAAGCTCCTCTGGTATTTACAACTGAATTGCTTTTGGAATTTGAAATGCATTTAATTCAAGAAATAAATACTATGCTTGATACTCGATTAAACTTTAATCAAACTGAAGATGTAAAAAACTGTGAATATTGCGCATATAGCAGTATATGTAACATCCATTAAAATCCAAAAAGAATGAAGTCACTATTCTTACTAAACAAAGATATTACATTCTTAAACCATGGTTCTTTCGGAGCATGTCCCAAACCAATTTTTGAAGACTATCAAAAGTGGCAACTCTTATTAGAAAAAAATCCCGTTCAATTTATACAAAAAACGGGGGCGGCTTATTTAAAAACTTCCAAACTATCTTTGGCAAAATACATTGGATGTGATGTTGATGATTTCTTTTTTACCCCAAATCCAACGGTCGCCATCAATACAGTGATGCGTAGTTTAAAATTAAACCCTGGCGACGAAATTTTATCTACTAACCACGAATATGGTGCAATGGATCGAACATGGCATTTTTACTGCAAAAAAACGGGGGTAAAATATATACAATCACAAATTAATTTACCTATCCTATCGAAAGAACAATTATTAAACGAGTTTTGGAGAGGTTATACTTCCAATACAAAAGTTATTTTTATCAATCATATTTCAAGTGCTACAGCACTTATATTTCCGGTAAAAGAAATTTGCGATAAGGCTCGTGAATTAGGATTAATTACAATCATTGATGGCGCTCATGTACCTGGACATATTGAATTAAATATTACAGAATTAAATCCTGATTTTTACACTGGTACAACGCATAAATGGATGCTAACACCAAAAGGAAGTTCTTTTTTATATGTAAGAAAAGAAATACAAAATCAACTAGAGCCACTAGTTATCAGTTGGGGATATGAAAGCGATACACCAAGTCACAGTCAATTTTTGGATGAAAATGAATACCAAGGAACGCGAGATATTTCAGCGTTCCTAACAGTACCAAAAGCTCTACAATTTTTAGAAGAAACAAATTGGAAAGACAAAGTAGAATCGTGTAAACAGTTAATTTTAAAATATTACCCACTATTTTGTGATTTGGTAAACTCAAAACCAATATGTCCTTTGTCAACCGAATTTTTAGGTCAAATGTGCAGTATTCCTATTAATACAACAAAACCATTAGAGCTAAAAGAATTATTATTTAATACCTACAAGATAGAAATTCCAATAACAAATTTAAATGGTCAGTATTATATCAGAATTACTTTAAATGGTTATAATACACTAGAGGATTTGAACGCTCTACACTCTGCAATTACAGAAATCATTGCTAAAACAGATTTAATAATTTTATAAGAATTAAATTAATTCATGCCTCTTTGTTTTTTTATATTTTCGTAAGCCTCTTGTATTTTTTGAAATTTCTCTTTAGCACCTTTTTGATATTCTTCACCTAATTGCGCCACTTTATCCGGATGATAACGAATAGCCATTTGTCTGTAAGCTTTTTTTATTTCTTCCTCTGTAGCTGTACTTTCTATCCCTAAAACTTTATAATCAGAATTGACATCTCGGTAAAACATGTTTTTAATACTTTCAGAATCTACTTTTGGGATATCTAATAAGACAGCAATTCGATTTAACAATTGAATTTCTACTTCTGCAACATGCCCATCAGCTTTAGCAATTCCAAATAAATAATGCAATAATTGTATTCGTACCTCTACCTGTGTGCGCATTTTAATGTCACTGCAAATTTGATCTAAAGGAATTTCACCTCCATTAACAAAATGTTTTAGGGTTTGCAGATGTGCAACAGAAAATTGAGGACCAAATTGTTGAGCGAAAAAAGATTTTACGTAATCCAATTCTACTTTTAATACTTTTCCATCTGCCCGCATCACTGAGGCTGAAAGCGCAATTAACATCGTTGCAAAATCACTGTGGGAACGTGTAGAACGCTTCTGATAATACTTAAATACATCTTCAGTAGTTCCTCCATTAGCTGTTATTTGCTTTCTGATGGTTGAGAAATTTTCAATGACTGTTCCAATAAAGAAACCAATCATGGCTCCAAAAAAATTTTTTCCTAAAAAAAAGTATCCTAAAATTGCACCAATAAATTTAAACACGCTATCAAATTTTAATAGATTAATAAAGCATAAATATACTATTTAGCTTTCTTTTTTTAGAAAATAATAAAACTAACTTATTTATAAATTAGTTCTAAAAAGAAATAATTAAACTCTTAAGCCAATCACACAAACATCATCAATCTGATCCAAGTCTGCCTTCCAATTATCAAAAACCTCATTTAAAATATTTTTTTGATTTTCAATTGGTTCATTTGAAACTGAAAGTAATAATTGTTGTAAATGTTTTTTCTTAAATTTTTTACCATTAACCCCTCCAAATTGATCAGCAAAACCGTCACTAAATGTATAAACAACATCACCTTTGAGTAACTGAATTTTTTGGAGTTTAAATGTGGTATTATCATAAACATGT
>JBILCJ010000002.1:0-50439 GCA_044353195.1 Bacteroidia bacterium
AACTGAACAGCCTTCAAATAATCAACCTCAAGCAACTAACACTTCATCTCATGAAGGTAGAATAAAAGCTTCTCCATTAGCAAAAGCATTAGCAAAGGATAAAGGAATTGATTTATCTAAAGTGAATGGAACAGGTGATCATGGAAGAGTAACAAAATCTGATATAGAAAATTATAAACCTTCTACTCAAACTCATACTAGCTCTCAAACCGTTAGTTCATTTGTTGCAGGAACAGAAAGCTTTACAGACGAACCAACGTCTCAAATGAGAAAAATAATTGCAAAACGATTATTAGAAAGTACAAACGGGGCACCTCATTTTTACTTAACTATTGAAGTAGATATGGATAATGCTATGACTTCACGTGCTGCAATTAATGCAATTCCAGATACAAAAGTTTCTTTCAATGACTTAGTTATTAAAGCGTGTGCTGCTGCACTGCGCAAACATCCAAAAGTAAACACAAGTTGGTTAGGCGATAAAATTCGTTATTATAATCATGTGCACATTGGTGTTGCTGTAGCTATAGAAGATGGTTTATTAGTGCCTGTTGTTCGTTTTGCTGATCAAAAATCACTGTCTCAAATCAGTGCCGAAGTGAAAGATTTAGGAAAACGCGCGAAAGATAAAAAATTACAACCAGCTGATTGGGAAGGAAACACATTTACAGTTTCAAACTTAGGAATGTTTGGTATAGAATCATTTACTTCTATCATTAATACGCCCGAATCTTGCATCTTATCTGTTGGTGCAATACGTCAAGTGCCTGTTGTCAAAAACAATATGGTAGTTCCAGGTAATGTGATGAAATTAACTTTAGCGTGCGACCACAGAACAGTTGATGGAGCAACGGGAGCAGCATTTTTACAAACATTAAAACTGTTTATTGAAAACCCTGTGACTATACTAGCTTAACTTATTTAATCATATAAAGAGTTGGTTTATTTAAAAATACACTAAACTCATTTAACACTAAATCTATTTCTAATGGAAGGAACTATCACATCAACAATTGAAAATGAAATTGGAACGATTACCTTTTTTCATCCACAAAGTAATTCAATGCCGGGCACACAATTAAGAAATCTTGCCGCTGAAATTGAAAAATTAGGTAAAGACGATCATGCAAAAGTAATTGTATTACAAAGTGAAGGTGAAAAAACATTTTGTGCGGGAGCAAGTTTTGACGAATTAATTTCAATTAAAGATATTGATACAGGGTTAAAATTTTTCTCTGGATTTGCAATGGTGATTAACGCCATGCGTAAAGCTCCAAAATTTGTTATTGCTCGTGTTCAAGGTAAAGCTGTTGGTGGCGGTGTTGGAATTGCTGCCAGTGCAGACTATACATTCGCTGTAGAAAACGCATCTATCAAATTAAGTGAATTAGCTGTTGGAATTGGGCCATTTGTAGTTGGTCCGGCAGTTGAGCGCAAAGTAGGAACATCGGCTTTTTGTCAATTAACAATCAATGCTACAGAATGGCAAACAGCACAATGGGCAAGAGAAAAAGGCCTATATGCTGAAGTTTTTTCAACAACAGAAGAGATGGATAAAAGCATCAAAACGTTAGCGCAAAAATTAGCAACTAGTAATCCAGAAGCCATGTTAATGCTTAAAAAAATTATGTGGGAAGGAACAGAAAATTGGGATTCTCTCTTGATTGATCGTGCAGGAATGAGTGGCACCCTCGTATTATCAGAATTTACAATCAACGCCATCAATCAATTTAAAGCAAAAGCTTCATAATAAATCATAATGGATTTATTTAGTAGCCTTATTAATCCTACAACAAACTTATTGCCCTGCGATGGCGTTGTCAATTATTACGCCTCCATTATTGAACATGCTGTCGCTAAGAGTTACTTTAACGTATTATATAATACGATAGAATGGAAGCATGATGAAGCGAATCTATTTGGTAAACGCATCATCACGAACAGAAAAGTTGCATGGTACGGTGATTCTGAATATGCTTATACTTATTCTAACACAACAAAGAAAGCTTTAATGTGGACTAAAGAATTATTAGAATTAAAAGCAATTGTAGAAAAAGAAACATCTTCAAGCTTTAATTCTTGTTTACTTAATTTATATCACAATGGAAATGAAGGCATGGCTTATCATTCTGATGATGAAAAAAGTTTAAAAAAACATGCTGCTATAGCGTCACTAAGTTTAGGTGCCGAAAGACCCTTTTTATTTCAACATAAAATTTCTAAAAAAACAGTTTCCGTTAATCTTGAAAATGGTAGTTTGTTACTCATGAAAGGTGAAACGCAATCACATTGGCTGCACCGTTTGCCATTATCAAAAATTATAAAACAGCCACGCATTAACTTAACCTTTAGAAGCATGATTTAAAAGAAATAATGTCATGAATTAAGATGAAATATTAGACCTTTGCATGCAAAAAAAAGATTAAATTCGTACATCTAAAATACACAATTATGCCAAAAGGAATTTATAAAATACCAGCTGCTATTAATGAGCCAATAAAAAATTATGCTTCAGGTAGCGCTGAACGAAAAGAACTACAAGCAATGCTTAAAGAATTGCGAAGTAAAGAAATTGATATTCCAATGTACATTGGAAATAAAGAAATAACGAGTGAAACAAAAATTCGTTTAGCACCACCACATGATCACAAACACACTTTAGGTCATTTTTATAAAAGTGATAAAACACATGTAGAGCAAGCTATTACGGCTGCATTGGCTTCTAAAGAGCAATGGGCTAACTTAAGTTGGGAACATCGTGCAAGCATTTTCTTAAAAGCGGCTGAATTAATTGCAGGACCATATCGTTCTAAATTAAACGCTGCAACCATGCTTGGTCAAAGTAAAAATGCATACCAAGCTGAAATTGATTCTGCTTGTGAAATCATAGATTTTTTACGTTTCAATGTACAATACATGCAAGAAATTTATGCCGATCAACCAGTATCTGGTCCCGGTGTATGGAACCGCATAGAATGGCGCCCATTAGAAGGGTTTATTTATGCATTAACTCCTTTTAACTTTACTGCTATTGCTGGTAATTTGCCAACAAGTTGTGCGATGATGGGAAATGTAGTTGTTTGGAAACCAAGTAATGCGCAAGTATACAGTGCAAACGTATTAATGGAAATATTTAAAAAAGCTGGCTTACCGGATGGTGTTATCAATTTAATTTACCCAAGTGGACCAGATGCTGCTGAAGTGGTATTTAACCATAAAGACTTTGCAGGAATTCATTTTACAGGAAGTACGGAAGTATTTCAAAATATTTGGCAGACCATTGGAAACAATATTCATAAATATAAATCTTACCCTCGTATAGTTGGAGAAACTGGAGGAAAAGATTTCATCATAGCTCATCAATCAGCAGATGTGAAAGCTTTATCTACTGCTATATCTAGAGGAGCATTTGAATACCAAGGTCAAAAATGCTCAGCGGCATCTCGTGTTTACATACCAAGTAATTTATGGGATGAAACAAAATCATTGGTTTTAGCTGATTTAAAATCGATGAAAATGGGCCCTACTGAAGATTTCACAAACTTCATTAATGCCGTTATCGATGAGAAAAGTTTTGATAAACTAGCAAAATACATTGATGCTGCTAAAAAAGATAGCAATGTTGAAATCATTGCTGGTGGTAATTATGATAAATCAAAAGGCTATTTTATTGAACCGACAATAATTGTAGCAAAGGATCCAAAGTATGTTACTATGTGCGAAGAATTATTTGGCCCTGTGTTAACTATTTTTGTATATGATGCAAATAAATTTGAAGAAACATTAGAGTTAGTCGATTCAACGTCTATATATGCTTTAACTGGTGCTATCATAGCTCAAGACCGCTATGCGATAGAATTTGCAACTAAAAAATTAAACAACGCAGCAGGAAATTTTTACATTAATGATAAATGCACGGGAGCAGTTGTAGGACAGCAGCCATTTGGTGGTGCTCGAGGCAGTGGAACGAATGATAAAGCGGGTGCAAAAATTAATTTATTACGTTGGGTTTCTCCTCGTACCATAAAAGAAACTTTAATACCTGCATTAGATTATACCTATCCATTTTTACAAGCTGATTAATCATCCATTTTATAGCCTGCCAAATTTTAGTATCTATTAAAATTTGGCAGGTTTTTTGTTGTAGTAATTATTATATTAACTACCCCCTCACGTTAGATACTAAAAAGCCATTTACAAAAAATATAAAATGAAAATACAACACGCCTTCAATAAAACTGTTTTACTAATTGTTTTAATTGGTATATTCCAAATCGGTTATGGTCAAAAAAAAGACAGTACAATTATAAAAAAACCATTCTATAAAAAAATATCAAAACACTTTAACGATACAACACAACGTGGAAATAGATTTGAAATTAGTTTTGGACAAAATTTATTATATATCTCAAATAGTCAACAAATTAATCTTCGGAAACAATCAGCCGTTGTTGTCCCAACATCAGCAATCTTATTTTTCGCAGAATTTCGTCCAAAAAAAACGATGCGAATCCCATTATTTGTAAACATCGCAACAGAAAGCAAACAATACATAATAGATGGACAACTCGTGAACGAAAGAGCTTCTCCAACCTTTGGGACAGGAATTGTATTTAGATTACTTGAATTAAACTTAGATAGAAAATCAAAAATAGAATTAGAAGTTGGGCCACTAGCCAGTGTTTTAGCTGACCAAAATAATAAAATTCGATTTTCCCCTGTTTTAGCATCACGTTTCAAACTGTGTAGAGGAGAAAATTTTGTGATGTACTTTGGTGTTAACTACTCAGTAGGCATCAATGCATTTGGTATATTGTATGGAACTGGAACGAACTTTTAATAATCATTAAATACATTAATTAAAAAATAAAAGAGTCAAAGATTGATTAAACATAGTTTCAAATTGATTGTTTGTAATCAATAACTAGGCTACCAGATAAATAAAATTAATAAGTTCTTTTCTCATAAATTGCTTATTTTTGATAGAAATTAATGTATTTAAAATGAATGTTCAATCTTTACTAAATCGCGCACTAAATCTCGAGTTTTTATCGATTGAAGAAGGTGTGTTTTTATATGAAAATGCTGCTACATCAAATTTAATGTTTGTAGCAAACGAAATCAGAAACATTAAAAAAAACAATTCTAAAAAAGTAACTTGGATCATTGATAGAAATGTTAATACAACGAACGTATGCATAGCAAACTGTAAATTTTGTAACTTTTATAGAATACCTGGACATCCTGAATCTTATGTAACTTCAATCGAAACTTATAAGAAAAAAATTGAAGAGACTTTTCAATTAGGCGGAGAACAATTATTACTACAAGGAGGCCATCATCCCGATTTAGGTTTAGCATATTACGTTAATTTATTTAAAGAACTAAAATCGCTTTACCCAAATTTAAAATTACACGCACTAGGTCCACCAGAAATTGCACACATCACTAAATTAGAAAAATCAAGCCACCTTGAAGTTTTAAAAGCATTAATGGATGCTGGCATGGATAGTTTGCCAGGTGCCGGAGCAGAAATATTAAACGATCGTGTGCGTCGTTTAATTTCAAAAGGAAAATGCACAGGAAGAGAATGGTTAGATGTGATGCGTGCTTGCCATCAATTAAATATTACAACATCCGCTACGATGATGTTTGGTCATGTTGAAACAATTTATGAACGATTTGAGCATTTAGTTTGGATAAGAGACGTTCAGGCTGAAAAACCAAAAAATGCGAAAGGATTCTTAGCATTTATTCCATGGCCTTTTCAAGATGATGGCACATTATTAAAACGTGTCAAAGGAATTACTAATAACGTGAGTGATGATGAATACATACGCATGTTAGCTTTAAGTAGAATCATGTTGCCTAACATCGAAAACATTCAAGCCTCTTGGCTAACCGTGGGAAAACAAACAGCACAAATTTGCTTACATGCTGGTGCGAATGATTTTGGTAGTATTATGATTGAAGAAAATGTTGTGAGTGTAGCTGGTGCACCACATCGCTTTACATACAAAACAATTCAGGACGCCATAATTGAAGCTGGATTTGAACCGCAACTAAGAACACAACAATATGAAGAAAGGCCAGTTCCAAAAGAAATTAGAGAGCAAGTCATCAATTATTAAAAAGTTTATTACATGACCGTTATCATAACAGGAGCAAGCAGAGGCATTGGCTTTGAACTCACTAAACTATTTTTAGACGCTAATTACCACGTTATTGCTTTAACAAGGCATACCGAAAAGCTTGAAGCATTATCAAACGAAAAATTACAAATCATTTCCACTGATTTAAGTTCAAAAATAAGTATTGACAAAGCGGTATTCGCTATTAAAGAAAAACACCATGCCATTGATTTTGTGATCAACAATGCAGGTACATTAGTAAACAAGCCATTCGAAGATATTTTATATAGCGATTTAGAAAAAACATATCAAGTAAACGTCTTCGCTCCATTCTATTTATCACAACAACTATTGAGTGTATTAGGAAAAAAAACAAAAGCACACATTGTAAACATAAGCAGTATTGGTGGTTTTCAAGGAAGTGTAAAATTTGCTGGTCTATCATCTTATAGCTCATCTAAAGCTGCCCTTGTTGGATTAACAGAATGTATGGCCGAAGAATTTAAAGAAAAAAACATAACGGTTAATTGCTTGGCACTTGGCGCAGTTCAAACAGAAATGCTCGCTGAAGCTTTCCCTGGTTACGAAGCGCCTGTTAAACCAATTCAAATGGCGGACTATATTTTTGACTTTACGACAAAAGGCCATGACTATTATAATGGTAAAGTTTTACCTGTATCCTTATCAACTCCATAATTTATAGACTATGAAAAACATCTTTTTAATATTATCAATCGCTTCTTTTTTATCAAGTTTTTCTCAAAAGAAAACAGTTAAACTAAAAATGACACAATATATTCCATATTGTGGTGGAGCTAAACCCAGCCCAGAAATTACCGCTAAACTAAATGCTCCAGTGCCCTATGCTAATAAAACATTGATTTACGTTTCTGATAAAAATAAAATTGATAGCGTTAAAACAAATGCAAAAGGTGTTTTAAATGTGAAACTTTCCTTTGGGACTTATAAATTTTTTGAGCCATGGAAATATTACCGCCAAATTCCTTTTGGTGAAAATGAAAGTAACATCAACATGGAATGCTTAGCTTTAGAATGGGAAATTGCTGATATGAAAATCACCGTTGGAAAAAAGATAGTTTATGATGAATACAAATTACTTTATCCGATTTGTTCTTATCGATTTCCTTGTTTAATAAACAAACATTTTCCTCAATAAGACGTTGCTAGATCACAGAAACAAATTTATAAAGCACGCTCCTGTTATTTAGCGACACATATCTTACTGTTGAATCTACTTCAAACATTATTTTTAAAGATAAGGGAAGTAAATTTCTTGCTTATATATATCCTGTAGAAACAGAGCAACAAATAAAAGAGTACTTAGGAAATTTAAAAAAAGAACACCCCACAGCAAACCATCATTGCTATGCCTATGTTATAGGACCAGATAAACAAAACCTAAGAGCGAATGATGATGGCGAACCATCTTATACTGCAGGAAAACCAATTTTAGGACAAATACAATCTCATGATTTAACCAACGTACTGATTGTTGTTGTGCGGTACTTTGGTGGCACTTTACTGGGTGTAAGCGGTTTAATACAGGCTTATAAAACCTCAGCATTAGAAGCTATTAAAAATTCTAAAATTATTGAAAAGCAAATTGAATTTAAGTATGTAATTACGTTTCCTTATATCCATTTAAATGATGCAATGAAGTTATTGAAACAATTAAATTGTCACATTCATCACCAACAATTTGATTCGGATTGCGAAATTAATTTTAGTATTCGTAAATCCCAAAGTGAAATGTGTGAAGAAAAACTAAAAAAAATAGCAGGTTTACAACTAATCGCCATTTATTAAATTATTCGTTATTTATATTTTTCATTCAAAACCTTCGTTCTGTATTCAAAAATATATTCGATTCGTTTTCTTAAAAATAGTTTATGGGCTATTTCTCCTAATATTCCAAACGGCAAAACATAATTAACAACATCTGTCATTTCAACACCATTTTCTGTTTTCACAAAAGAATGTTTGTGATGCCATAATTTATAAGGTCCAAATCGTTGCTCGTCAATAAAGTATTCATTGTCTTTCACGTGTGATATTTCTGTCATCCATTTAACAGGAATATTAAATAATGGTTTTAATATGTATGAAATAATTTGACCAGCATACATTTTTTCAGCATCTTTTTTATCTGAAGTAATTACAAAACCCATTTCAGGAGGTGTAATTTTTGGAAGATTGTAAGGTGATGAAAAAAAACTCCAAGCTTCTTCTAAAGTAATTGGTAAATGTTGCGTGCTTTTTATAGAATGAAAATACATAATGATATCTTTGTTTTATAGTAAACAACCGTAACTTAAAAATGTTTGAAAAATTAATCCATCATTTATCGGAAAAATTAAAATCGCCTTTAATGAGTAAGGAAGCTCATTTAGAAATGGCACACAATGAACGGATATTTCCTAGTTTACATGAATTAACGGACTACAGATTAAGCGCTGTTATGGTACTTATATTTCCAAACAAACAAAACTTACCGTGTGTTTTGTTAATAGAACGTTCTGTATATAATGGCCATCATAGTGGGCAAATTGCTCTGCCTGGCGGAAAACATGAACAACAAGATTCTGATTTACAAAGCACTGCATTACGTGAGTTTTTTGAAGAAACAGGTTCGAGTAAAACTCCCTTTATCATTGGCAACTTATCAGACGTACATATTCCAATTAGTAAATTTACAGTAAAGCCTTTTGTAGGTTATCTAACAGAAAGACCAAGTTTTTTAATAAATGAAGCCGAAGTAGTTAATCTTATTGAATGGGATATTCAAGATTTACTCCAACAAGACAGCATAAAAAAAACAACGATAACAGTAAACGAAACAAGCATTACAACACCATATTACCTCGTGGAAGGAAAAATACTTTGGGGCGCAACTGCTATGATTATGAATGAACTCAAATATCTTCTTAAGAGTAATTTATAACATACTATCTTTAATTGACTTTCACTTTTTTTTCTTACTCGTCGCTTTTTTAGACTTATCAAATTGGTTAACATTTTCTACAGCCGCTTCTCCCATCAAATAATGTTGATTCATTTTAACGCTATCAACTGGGGTTCTTTTCGGTAACATAACTTTCCCCATAATCAAATTTTTATCTGGCGGTGGTTTGACACATTTTTTAGTTGTATCTTTTTTCTCTTGAATATAAGCTACCTCTCCTTTTGTTGTTTGAGCAAATGCATTGTTACTTTCAAACAACCAAGTTCCAAAAGTGAAACAAACAATGATGGCTAGGCGTTTTGAGAAATGAAAACGCTTAAACCTTGAGTAAAAATGATCGAAGCTAAGGTTTGTTAGTTGTTCGGTTTCAAAACGCCCGCACACTTTTTGTTCTTGTGTGGCACTAAAAAATTCTTTGATTTCACTAAGTGATTTTGTGCTAAAATCAATAACTGTTTTTAAACATTTGCCGCAAAAAGCGCCTTGTTGATTTGGAGTCATTTCTGCCCAGTTTTCGTGGCATGGTTTATTTATGGAAATAGACATAGTCTCTGGTTTTATATAGAGATGCAGAAAAAACAAAAATCCATAATATATTAATAAAAATTTTTTAATAACAAAACGATTTCCTTTAACTCCAATGTATTGATGTTTTCGTTCGGATTAATTTTATAAATTTTCATTTGTTTTCTACCTTCACTCAAAAGGTTTGGAGATTCAATCTTATTTCCTAAAACAAAAGAGATATAAGTTTCATCTTTCTTCTTTATATAAATTAAATAGCAAAACCATTTATTTTTATAATAATAAAAAGGGGTATTAAATTTCCAGGCTTCTGTTAAGCCCATTTCATTCATAAAAAATTGACGAAGGTATAAGAGTGCCGATTGGCTTGGTTCAGGGAGAGTTAAAAAATAATTATCCGTTTGGTTTTTCAAATTTAAAAATCACGATAAAATTGATGGATACTTGTTTTCAACCCAAAATAAATATACGGTGCTTGCACTTCATATATGAAATCATCCTTTATACTACGTTGTATGTATCCAACTTCTACCCTTAAGTTTAATTGTGGAATTAAATAATAAGTAAAACGAATATCACTTTGCATCAAACGCACTTTATTTCCTTGCCCTGTTTTATGACCATACTCGTAAGGACGAGTTGTATAACTCAAAAAAATATTTTGTCCGATATTAGATCCCATCGTATCTGTTCCAATTACGGCGGATAATGCTTGCGCGCTTAGCATCCATCGATTAGCCCTATAACTTATAAACCCTAAAGTTTCTTTGAAATTAGCCCCAAATGGATGCGCTAATGGTTGGTTGAAGTGTGAATAATTTTGTTGAACACTACCATGCGAATAAGTATAAGGCCTCACAACGTTATACTCAACTTGACAATTCAATCCTTTAATATTAAATGCATTTATATATTTCGCCCCTAATTGTAACCCCTGTTTATTTGCCCACCAGCCTCTCCTCGCTTTAATTTCTTTTAAGAAAAACTCGTCGGCCACAACTTGGCTGTACAATTTGACTGTATTAAATAATTTTCCTGATATATTAAATCCCATCATTGAGTTATCAGACGATCCAACAGAATACTCTTGTGGTCGATAAAACACAATCGGATTTAAATAATTTACATCAAAGCCTCTAACTCGATTAGTATCTGTGCCCTGCCAAATAACATTTTCAAAAAAAGATAAACTTAACTCTTTAATTGGATTAAAACTTAAATAATGAAATGTCCCAAATTTATTCTGTAACGATTTTTGTAATCCATTATACTTTGAAAAATCTTGCAGCCAGCTATACCAAACGTTATATTGTATTTTCCAAACATTGACATTAATCCCTAAATAGGGATTATTATTTGCTAAATCAGAGAGTAATAAAGATCTATAGCCATCGCCAATAAAGTGTTTGTCTTTCCCTAATTGAAAATTAAAAACTGAATTTGGACTATAAGATAAATAACCTGTTAAGTTTGAAAATTGATGCGAACCATCGGTATTCCTATAAGCTCTTCCTAAACCAGATATAACACCTGTTGATTTTATAGATGAATCGTTAAATTCTGGTAAAGAAATACGGCCTCCAATAGCGGTCAAAGCAAACGTGAAATCATTATTAATATTTAGCTTCAGGTGCGCGCCTCCATATGTTTCTGAAAGTAACTTTGAATTTAATAAATCATATCCCAATTGCAATTGCACAATTGGTAACACTTGAAAATTAAATTGATTTCTTTTACTCGGCCCTTCATTAAATGTTTTGCTTAAAAATTTATTTTTAATTGGAAAGTGCGCATATGAAATTGATGAATCAGCAAACGAATTTAGTGTTGAAGATAAATAAGGTTTAAATGAAGAATGAAATTCCGTTGTTGGCTTAGAAACATGCCATAAATCAATGATTTGCTGGGCATCATCATTAATAAATATATTCTGTGATTGAGGATTAGCTTGAGCTAATAAAAGATTGCTTGTTACAAATATAAAGACAGTAAAAAAACAATATTTTATCCAAAATTTAAACCCTGTCATTATCTTTTTTCTTTTTTAATGATGATTTATAGCTCAAACTCACCATTCCTATAAACAAAACGCTGCATATAATTACAGTGCCTAAAGCCAAGCTTGGGCTTAAAAAATAACTTAATAAAGAAGCACCTACAGTTAGTGCACTGTAAACATAAATAATGCAAACTGTTTTTGTTTGAGAAAAACCACAATCCAAAAGTCGATGATGTAGATGATTCCTATCTGCCGAAAAAGGTGACAACCCTTTCATGGTTCTTATAATAAAAACGCGCAGTGTGTCTGTTAATGGATACGTTAATGTAGCAATTACAAAAACAGGTTTAGAAATTTTAACCCAGAAATCATCAAGTTGTGCTATTGGGTATTCAATTAATTTAATACTCAACACACAAATAAGCATGCCTATTATGAGTGAGCCACTGTCTCCCATAAAAATTTTAGCAGGATAAAAATTAAACAATAAAAAACCTAATAAAGCGCCAGAAAGAGAAAAAGATAATGAGGCCATTTCATAATTATTGGCAAAAATAAACCACGTACCAAATACCGTAGTCACAATAAAACCAACCCCTGCTGCCAAACCATCAACACCATCTATTAAATTCATTGCATTTACAACAACGATGTATGTGAACAATGATAAAAAAATACTTGCCCATTGTGGAATTTCTTCCAAACCAAAAACTCCATGAAGCCCAGTTATTCTTATGCCGCCTATCAATATTAAAATTAAACCAACTACAATATTTGCAAATAATTTTTTCATTGGGGCGGTCCCAATAATATCATCTTTAACGCCAACAAAAAATAACACTAAGCTTGTAGCAATTAAAATTTTAAATTCTTTAACTGATTCATAGACTTGATTAAAGTCACTAAGACTATCAATATTATACCACAACGAAAAAGAAAATAATGTAGCAGCATATATAATAATTCCACCAATTGTGGGCACAGCTCGAGTGTGTATTTTCCGTTCAGACGGAAGATCAATTAAATTCTTTAAAAAAGCGACTTTAATCAAAGATGGAGTTGCTAATAAAACAATAAAAAAAGATGTAAAAAAAACTAATATTAAAAGGCTCATAATGTATTTATTAAAAATCGTAATAGGTGTTATATAAATTTGATTTAAGACTTAATGTATAAAATCTTGTTGTATTATTAGAAGCATTAAAATCAGTAAATACTTGCTGACGATTAACATAATGCAATGACACATTAAAATTATACGCCGGATTAATCGTATAACCTAACCCAAAATTTGAAAAAGTATTTGTATAAAATTCATATCCATTTATAGTTAACCGTTGTGCGTTCAATTTAACATTCATAAAAAACCGTTTATACTTATAATCAAATAATCCAACAAACTCTTTGCCGTAACCCGGAGTAAATGCTAGGTTTTGATTATAATGAGAATAACTTTGATTGTTAATGGTTCCTATCGGACTATTATATGAGCCTTCAGCTACATGATTGTATTCAAGTTGAATCATTGAATTTTTAAGTTTTAACACATCAAAATATTTTATTCCAACTTGGTATCCAATGCCATTCTTTGTTTTTTTCGTACGGCTTACATCATCTGCCATAAATTGTGCGTAAAGCAACAGGTGTGATGATAATTTTACGCTTGCATTAGCTCCCAATATGATATTATTCTTATTATTTAGTCCATAAAAACCAAGGTTTGAAAAAATAATTGGATTCATGTACTGCCAATCTAACTGCTGGCGATTCATACTATCTGAAGCATTCCAAACCATACTCTGAAACAATCCTAAATTAATTCGTTTCGATACATTAAAACTTAAAAATTGAATAGCCATTGCTTTTTTCTGAAAAAGAGGTTCTGTAAACGGTGGTGTCTTTGCTCCTCCAGATTCTAAATTCATTAAAGCAGCATAAATATTTGTATACTGAATTTTTCCTTTTAACCATTGCGTTGTGAGTCTAATGTAAGGATAATTAAAAGCATTGTCGCTTAATAATAAAGAGCGATATCCATTTCCTATCTTTTGCTTTCCATGTCCAATTTGAAGATTAACATTCTTTGTTGCCTGATATGAAATAAAGCCAGAAGAAAACGCATAGTCATATCCAGTCACTTTAAAAGGTTTAAATCTTCCTTGCCCAGGCACCACATTGGTTTGCTTGTTGAAATTAGAAATGTAGTACGGGAAAAAACTTTGATTTTCAGCAAACATCGTTTCAAAATAAAAATTAGTTCCTATGGTTCCGCTGGCAATAAAACCGCGTGTATTACTTGATGTGTTCACATAATTAGCTGTATCGCTATAAGATCGACCTAATTCTATATTTAAAAGAGGGTCTAATTTGAAATCATACTTATCTTTTTTAGACTTAATATGGAATAAATGATTGTAAAAAACTTTATCTAACAAAGGATCATCAGTTATGAATTTAAAAACTTTAAATGTGTCAGGCATAAATTCATATCGTTTATTGTAAAAATGAATATACGGCTGAATAGAAGAATGTGTTTGAACGGAATCTATTTTCGAAAGATTCTTATCCGTTAATAGATTAAAAAAATAGTCGTTTGGAAGGTTGTAAAACTGAGACATACCCATTTGGACTTGTGTCAACAAAACGATAAGAAACATTACTGTTTTCGGTTTAACTATGCTTTGTTTATACTCCACTATTTATTTAATTATTTTCAACTACAACCTAGTCTATGTTCAAGCTACAAAAACTACCAAACCTTAACGCCTTCTTTATTCTTAAAGTCTTCATAAACCATTTTTATCCCTTCTTCTAATTCTATTTTATGTTTCCATCCTAATGAATGTAAAAAAGACACATCCATCAATTTACGGGGCGTTCCATCAGGCTTTGATAAATCGTGTTTTATTTCTCCACCATAACCAACAATCTTTCTAACTAATAATGCTAAATCCTTTATCGTTAAATCAGTCCCTGATCCAATGTTTACAAATTTTTCTTCATTATATGTATTCATCAAATAAACGCAAGCATCACCTAAATCATCGGCATGTAAAAACTCACGCATCGGCGTTCCAGTTCCCCACATTTCTACAAACGGCAAGTTGTGCTCTTTTGCATCATGAAATTTTCTAATTAATGCAGGTAATACATGTGAAGTAGTTAAATTATAATTATCATTTGGTCCATACATATTGGTTGGCATCACTGAAATAAAATTACAACCATATTGTCTTTTGTAGGATTCACACATTTTAATCCCAGCAATCTTTGCAATAGCATAAGGTTCATTCGTTTCTTCTAATAAACCTGTTAACAAAGATTCTTCTTTAAGGGGCTGTGGTGCCAGTTTTGGATAGATACACGAGCTTCCTAAAAACATTAATTTTTTTACACCAGTTAAATAAGAATTATGAATGACGTTATTTTGAATCATCAAATTCTCATAAATAAAATCGGCCCTATAAACATTATTTGCTTGGATGCCGCCAACTTTAGCAGCTGCTAAAAAAACGTAATCTGGTTTTTCCTCTTTAAAAAAATCACTAACACTTTGCGAACTTCGCAAATCTAACTCTGCAGAAGTTCGTGTTACTATATTCGTAAAACCTTTCGCCTGCAAATTTCTCATTATAGCAGAGCCAACCATTCCTCGGTGCCCCGCAATGTATATTTTAGAATTTAAATCCACGCTGTATTATTCTTTGTAATTTAAAACTTTATGTCCCCCGTCGATAAGGTATTTATCACGTTTAAATAATTCTACGTCTGCAGCAACCATTTCTTTGCAAAGTGATGCCACCGTATAAGTTGGTGTCCAACCCATTTTCTCTTTTGCTTTTGTAGCATCACCTACTAATAAATCAACTTCTGCTGGACGGTAATACTTTTCATCGATTTCAACTAACACTTTGTTTGTTGCCGCATCAATTCCTTTTTCATTCTCCGCTTTTCCTTCCCACTTTAGTGTGATACCAACTTCTGCAAAAGCCATATTAATAAATTCTCTCACTGTTATTTTAATGCCAGTGGCTAACACAAAATCCTCTGGTTCGTCTTGTTGCAACATACGCCACATACCTTCTACATAATCTTTGGCATGGCCCCAATCCCTTTCAGAGTCAATGTTGCCCATGAATAACTTTTCTTGTAAGCCTAAACTGATTTTTGCTACTGCGCGTGTTATTTTTCGAGTCACAAATGTTTCTCCTCTTAATGGGCTTTCATGATTAAACAGAATTCCGTTGCAAGCATACATTCCGTAAGCTTCTCTATAATTTTTTGTAATCCAAAAAGCGTATAATTTTGCAACACCATATGGACTTCGAGGATAAAATGGAGTTGTTTCTTTTTGTGGAATTTCTTGAACTAAGCCATACAATTCAGAAGTAGACGCTTGGTAAAAGCGCGTTTTCTTTTCTAACCCTAGAATACGAATGGCTTCCAAAATTCTTAAAGTTCCTATTCCATCTGCATTTGCAGTATATTCAGGCGTGTCAAAACTCACTTTAACATGAGACATAGCGGCCAAATTATAAATTTCGTCAGGTTGAACTTCTTGAACAATTCTAATTAAATTGGTACTATCCGTTAAATCACCATGATGTAGTTTAAAGTTAACGTGTTGCTCATGTTGATCTTGGTATAAATGATCTATTCTATCGGTATTAAATAATGAAGATCTACGCTTTACACCATGCACGGTATAACCCTTATTTAATAATAATTCTGATAAATAGGCGCCGTCTTGACCTGTTACTCCTGTAATTAATGCTACTTTGCTCATAAAAAATATATAGTGTAGCAATATTACAAAAAAAAGACCAAATTATAGGCAAAACGAGGTCTTTTTTACCGACTAAAAACAAGTATTTAGATAGTTTGGTTTAACAGCTAGTTAGTTATCGTAAACGATTTTATGTTGCAGTTGGCTTTGTAATTTTCCGTATGAAAAAGAGGTGTGTGTAATAAAAACAATCCTGGATTTAGAATCATACAAAACTTCATCTTTAGTGGTGAGTTCTTTACCATCAAACATTTTAACGAGCGTTAATCGATTTTGATTGTCGTAATAATAATTTGTATAATATCTTCCTCTATCTCTTTCCATTGCAATCACTTGATTGTTGGAGTTATAAGTATACAATGCATCACCAACTGCCATGAGTAATGAATTGCTATATTTACTAATATAGGTTTGTTTTTGACCCTTCACACTTCTTGAAATTAGATTCCCTAATTTATCAAAGACATAGGTATAACAATTAGTTTCTTCTTCATCTGTAATGCATTCGTGAACTAAATTATTATCGTATTTATAAGTATTTTCTGTATCACGCTCATCATCTTGTTTACTTGTTTGTTTGATTAGAAAGCCATTTCGATTATAATCAAAACGATGTTCTTCATTAAGTTTTTTAGAATGATAATCACTTATTTTTTTGACTCTTCCATTTTCATAATCATACACTTTTATGCTTTTTGGTTCTTTTGTATTTGCATCAAAATCATAGGCCATTTCAGAAATTGTATTATCTGAGTTGAATCGAAGCGTCTGTTGTAATTTAAAAACAGAATCTAAAATGAAATTTTGACGATACAAAACCGTAACATTTCTTTTATTTCTTGTGTTCTCAAAATGTGTTTTCAATTCTGTTTGATATAAAAAATGATAGGGATGCTGATAAGAATATTGCAATAATTTAGTGTTCATGTCCGATGGATTTATAGCAGGAATTATTGCACTATTAGTGGAGTTTACGATCCAAGGAATAAATCGTTTGATGGAATCTTCATTTAAATTTATTACAAATGCGTTCCCGTGAGTTCTATATGTATTTGTAGAATTTTTAATACACGACATCTGAAAAGCATTGATATCAAAAACCACATCAATCAAATTCATTTTTTCCTTTAAAAATTCGACGTCTGTATTAGCATTTTTTATTTCATCCTTTCCACTATGAGCTGGTTCAACATCGTTTTCTTCATCTGCTAATTCTTGTTCTTCTTTGTCTATTTGTAACTTCAAATTTGGAATCAGTTTATTTTTCTCTCTAGTGAGATAATTGATAAAATTAGTTTGAAGGTATGGCGGACAAAAATCTTCAAGACTGCTTATTTTACCAGTATTTACATTAATATAAATAGAGTGACACATAGAAGATTTTTCTTGAAAGCGATCTTCATAACCTTGATTCATTTTATAATTAGCTTGTATTTTTAGACCTATCAAATCGTTATAATAGAAAATCAATAGAGATTCCATTTCTTCTACCTCAATATTTTGATCTAAGAGCCTTCGTTTATCATTTATACTTAATGTATTTTTAAGTGATGAATAAGTCATAAAATGAGTAAGCGAGGCTTTTGTGTGACTTTTGAAACGGCTGATGTATTCTTCATCATTTAACAAATTTTTTAAATACACTTTTAAATTATCACTGCATAATTTATTGTTTTTAAAAACCAGCATTAACATTTCAATGTCTTCGAAAGCATTGAGTTTAAATGATTTTTCCTTCGTCGATGTTGTATAGTATGATATGGATTTTTTTGTAATAGGATCAACGAGATCAGTTTGCGCACAGATGGGTGTACTTAAAAATAAAATAGCCAATAAAAAATAAACGATAGAAGGTTTCATTTTTTTAATTTTTAGTATTAATAATAAAAGACATGATTAATTTTTCATTTTCTATTTTTGACTTTATTAATGCTGTGTTATCTAATAAAGATTTTAAAATATCTATAACACTTGTTTCGGATACAGCAACATTGTTCAGCATCACTAATTTGTTAGAATCAGAACTTACTGCTTGGTTGAGAATAATTTCTCCAGCAAATGCTGTGTTGGTAATAATTACATGTGAGAGAGGAAAAACAACTTTGCTATCTATTGAAGATGTTAAGGTTCCTTTCCCATTTGATATGCCATAAAAACCATCACCTTTAATTATTTTATTAGCGACTAAAAAGTCAGCCTGAATAAATTCAATCCGATTATTTTGCTCTTTTATAGATGGTACAAATGACGAAAGATTAATCACGGCTTTTGTGTTTGATAACAAAGATGGTATAAAACATAATGATTCAGCCTTATACAATTTAAGGCCTTGTTTTGTGTAACTTAAAGTTGATTTAAAAAACGCTTCCGTTTCTTTAACGTTTAAATTTGATGGCGTTAATAATTTTTTATTAAATCGGAAGGCTACCATTTCAGGATTAAATTCAATCCGCGATTGATTAGGTTCATTTTTAGTAATATCAAATGTGCAAGGTATGCGCGATATGTTTTGAAATTTACTACACGGATTTACAACAAACTGCAATCCTTTTTCGTTTGGTAATCCAATTACTAATTCTGAATGACAAACCAAATCAAGACTTGTAAAACGCGTTGAGCCATCTCTGCTTTGTGATGTTTGGTAGCTTAAATAAAATAAATTTTTTAAATACTTTGAGATAGATTCATGAAAAGGAAACTGCCAAATATCTGCCCTTGTAATATCCATTAAATCACTGATAGAACCAGCGTAACCAATTTTACTTTGTGTTGTTTTACAATTGCAACTATTTGCTTCTGCTAATGACTTGTTTACTCCATCTGTGAAGTTTTCTTTTTTTACAAGTACTCCATTACTATCAAGCGTTTTCCATTCACCTACTTTTTTATCTAACTCGTATTTACCTTCAAAGCGTAATTTTCCATTAGGCCAATAAAATTTATAAGCGCCCTGTAGTTTATTATCTTTATAATAAGCGTCGGTTTGTAAATTTCCATTTTGATAACCTCGTTGGTAATGACCT
Organism: Bacteroidia bacterium; assembly: GCA_044353195.1. GTDB lineage: Bacteria > Bacteroidota > Bacteroidia > B-17B0 > Aurantibacillaceae > UBA4416. Next base: position 19,448 of record JBILCJ010000002.1, read on the forward strand.
TGTTTTTGTCCTAGGCTGTCTAATGTACTATTATCACATAAATAACCCGTGTGCCAAAATGTTTCGACGTGGCCAATATTAACCCCTTTGACCATTTGTTTTTGATAATTTAAATTTCCATTTGGATGATATTCAATTTGGAAGCCATCCATTTTATCATCTTTATATTCGTAATGAGAACGTAAATGCGGTTTTTGTTTGCCGTCTTCACTGCCAACATAATAGTCATTTTTAAATTTGTAATATTTGTAGTATTCTTTTTTATCGGTTGGTTTATTATAAACGTAATAGGATACCGTATCTCCATTGAAATTACATTCGAGCCACGCGCCACATAACTTTCCATGACAGTAATTTCCTGATTTTAATTTAAATCCTTTTTCAGAAAACAAATTATACTCTCCATTTAATTTGCCATCCTTTAGTGTAAACTCTATCATTGGTTTACCCGAAAAATAATACGCTCTTAAATAATTTGTAATGACACCTTTTTCAACATAGGCTTCAATTTTAATCTTTTTGTTATCATACATTGAAAACGTTTTACCTTCAACACCTTCCAATTGAATTGTTTTTTTTGAAGACTTAATTAATGCGTTGTAAATTTCTGAAATTTGAACCGCATTTATCATTGTATCTTCTTGCAAATTTGGATTGTTGTTTTTATAACGATAGCAACTGTAAAACTCTCCGTTGCTTAACCAATTTATTTGGTATAATCCATAGACTTCGAAACGTTTTGGTTTTTCATTTTCAAAATACTCTATGTATTGAAGTCCAATGGTTTTATAAGAATTTTGTAAAACAACTTGCTCAGATTTTAATTTCCCACTATTATAAAAATCTGTTTCAATGCCAATGTCGTCTGTTACATTATATTTTTGATGAATAACCAAACCACTATCGTTGTATTGCTTTTTTATTTTAATAGGATTTAATCCTATATAAAATTCTTGTTTCAAAATGCCGTTTTCATAATACAAACTCATTAGGTCATACTTCTGTGCTGTTACATCTTTATCTTTATCATATTTAGCAATGGATTTTCGTTCTACATTACCATTTTTATAATAATCTGTTTTATATACTAGAGAATCTGAAATAGAACATTGGCTCGACATGACATCATTGTTGAAGTAAGAAATAGAATGGATGCATCGCCCGTTATTATAAATAGATTTACTTGATACTTTTCCGTCTCTATAATACGAAACGCTTTCACCATCAAGGGCAGATGTGTCTCTAGTAATTATTTTTATTGGTTTATAAAATTGTTTTCTTTCTAACAGATTGGTATTTGAATGGAACGCCTTGTATTCATTTATTAAATAGTCGTCTTTGTATTCAGCATCTACTGTTATTTTTCCATTTGCAAAATATTGCCATTTACCTTGCTTTTTACGATTCTTATAAAAGCCTATTGTTCGTGGGTTTTTACTTTCGTCGTATTGCAAGTATGGGCCTTTATAAAATGTTTTATAGTATTTTTTTAATGAATCATACTCTAATTCGATGGTGATGTCTTCGTTTAAATTTCCGTTTGCAAAATAGGTAAGTTGTCTGCCACAGCGGTAATCATTCACGTAATTATTTTCAAGTGTGAGTTGTCCTTTTTCGTTCCATTGTTTTAATCCACCATTCTTTTTTCCCCTCACATAATTCTCTACTGTTTTTTTATTTCCACTTTCATACCAGGTTTGACATTTTCCATCTAAAACTGAATTTACAGATGATTTGTTTTTTTTTGATCCGTTGTTTACTATAACCGTATCATATATATACACAGCGCTTGGCTTTCCTGATTTAAAATAATACTCGCATTTACCAAATTTATAATTTTTAATAAAATTTTCTTTAGACTGTATGGTTCCTATCTCATAGTATTTAGTTACCAAGCCATGTATGGTATCGTTTTTATAATTAGTTATAGAATTAATGGTTCCACTATTGAAATACACTTTTGATTCTCCATTTTTATATCCATTTTTATATTCAGTCTCTTCTGCAAGTAAACCATTATAATTATATCTAATCGTTAATCCATCTAACTTGTTATTTACAAATTGAACTTTAGATTCAAGCTTTGATTGATTGTTATAGCTTTCAATTATTTTTTTGTTTTTATCTACCGTGGTAATAGATTTAATAGTTTTATTATATGGATAAAACAAGGTGTCTTTGGATTTTTGGGCACGAACGAATGTGCTTATTAAAAAAAGACTCATTAAAATACATGTTGTTTTCATTGACTAAAGTTTTTTAAATAGGAACTCAACTTCATTTTATTAAACATAAAACAAATTCATCATACACACAATCATTGCGCACGTCAATAACGAACTATATTCAGATTACATATTCCTTCTATACTGCCCACCAACCTCAAACAAAGCTTTTGTAATTTGTCCGAGCGACATATACTTAACAGCTTCCATTAATTCATCAAAAATATTTTGATTTTGAATAGCGGCATGCTGTAGTTTTTTCACAAACTCATCATGTTTTTCTTTGTGAGAATTGTGAAGCTCATTAAGCATTGTAATTTGATATTCTTTTTCTTCAGGTGTTGATCGAATAACTTCTGAAGGAATTACAGTTGGGCTTCCTTTGCTTGATAAGAATGTATTTACACCAATAATAGGGTATTCGCCATTGTGTTTTAATGTTTCGTAATACAAACTTTCTTCTTGTATTTGTCCACGTTGATACATGGTTTCCATGGCACCTAAAACACCACCACGTTCCGAAATTCTATCAAATTCGGTTAATACAGCTGCCTCAACTAAATCAGTTAACTCTTCAATGATGAACGCACCTTGCAATGGATTTTCATTTTTTGCTAAGCCTAATTCTCTATTGATAATTAATTGAATAGCCATTGCTCTACGAACAGACTCTTCTGTTGGAGTTGTAATTGCTTCATCATACGCATTGGTATGTAATGAATTACAGTTGTCATAAATAGCATACAAAGCTTGTAGCGTTGTACGAATATCATTAAAATCAATTTCTTGAGCATGTAACGAACGACCAGAAGTTTGAATATGGTATTTCAACATTTGACTTCTTTCATTTCCATTGTAACGCAACTTCATTGCTTTAGCCCATATTCTACGACTTACACGTCCAATTACGCTATATTCAGGGTCGATGCCATTACTAAAGAAGAATGATAAATTTGGTGCAAAATCATCAATATTCATGCCTCTGCTTAAATAATACTCCACAAAGGTGAAACCGTTAGCTAATGTAAATGCGAGCTGTGAAATAGGATTTGCACCAGCTTCGGCAATGTGGTAACCACTAATACTTACTGAATAAAAGTTACGTACTTTTTTATCAATAAAATATTGTTGCACATCACCCATCACGCGTAAACTAAATTCTGTACTGAAAATACAGGTGTTTTGCGCTTGATCTTCTTTTAAAATATCCGCTTGAACAGTGCCACGAACTTGTGTTAATGTTTTTGCCTTAATGGTTTCGTAAACATCTTTAGGTAATACTTGATCTCCCGTTACGCCTAATAAAAGTAACCCTAAACCATTGTTTCCTTCAGGTAAATCACCTTGATAAGTTGGTCTAACGGTTCCGAGCTTTTTGTAAATTGCAGCAATTTTAGTTTCAACTTCTTTTTCTAACTTATGCTCTTTGATGTATACTTCACATTGTTGATCAATAGCTGCATTCATAAAAAAGGCGGCTAAGGTTGGAGCTGGTCCATTAATTGTCATAGAAACAGATGTTTTTGGATCAGCTAAATTAAATCCACTGTATAATTTCTTTGCATCATCTAAACAACAAATACTTACACCGCTGTTACCAACTTTACCATAAATATCAGGACGGTAATCAGGATCGTTACCATACAATGTAACACTATCAAATGCCGTGCTTAAGCGAGCGGCAGGTAAGCCTTTACTTACATAGTGAAAACGCTTATTCGTTCTTTCTGGACCACCTTCGCCTGCAAACATACGTGTTGGATCTTCTCCTTCACGTTTAAATGGATAAATTCCTGCAGTATATGGAAAGTCTCCAGGAAAATTTTCTTGTAAATTCCATTTTAAAATATCTCCCCATGATGTGTATTTAGGTGAAGCGATTTTTGGAATCTTTGAATGTGATAATGATTCGTAATGCGTTTCAATTTTTAAAACTTTGTCACGTACTTTAAATTCATAAAATTCATTGGAATATAATTTTTTCTTTGCTTCCCAATTTTCAATCACTAATAAATTACGAGGATCTAAATCTAACTTTGTTTTTTCAAATGCTTCTTGTAAGCCTTTTATCAAACGGTCTTTATCTTCCATTTTAGACTCGGCAATGGTTTCCATTGTTTTATGAATCCCATATAACTTTTGAGCCACTTCACTTTGTTGATTTGCTCGCTTGTCGTAACCACGGTTGTTTTCAGATATTTCGCTTAAGTAACGAGTTTTAGAAGGAGGAATAATATAAATTTTTTCACTCATTTCTTCTGTGATAAAAAATTCGGAAGCTAAATTTTTATTTCCCGTTTTTTCAACCATTTTATTCATGACTGCTTTATACAAACGATTCATTCCAGGGTCGTTAAATTGTGAAGCAATTGTGCCAAACACAGGAATATCTTCGTCAGGTGTTTCCCATAAATTATGGTTACGCTTGTATTGTTTTTTAACATCGCGAATCGCGTCTAAAGCACCACGTTTATCAAACTTATTTAAAGCAATGATGTCAGCAAAATCTAACATATCAATTTTCTCTAATTGAGTTGCCGCCCCGTACTCGGGAGTCATAACATATAAACTCATATTAGAGTGTTCAATAATTTCTGTATCTGATTGACCAATACCAGATGTTTCTAAGATAATTAAATCAAAGTTGGCTGCTTTACAAATATTAACAGCGTCTTGCACATATTTACTGAGAGCTAAATTACTTTGACGAGTTGCTAAGGAGCGCATATAAACACGGTTGTTATTAATCGCATTCATACGAATTCTATCGCCTAACAAAGCACCACCTGTTTTTCTTTTTGATGGGTCAACAGAAATAATAGCGATCTGTTTGTCTTTAAAATCAACTAAAAAACGACGAACTAATTCATCTACTAAACTTGATTTTCCTGAACCGCCAGTTCCTGTAATTCCTAAAACTGATGTTGTAGAACTTTCAGCCTTAACTTTTAATTCATTTAACAGTGCTAAATTATCTTCGTTAAAGTTTTCTGCAGCGGAAATAATTCGTGCGATTGATTTATAATTTCTATTTGCAATTTTAGCAACATCTTCTTTGATATTTGTTCCTGTTGCATAATCACATTGACGCAATAAATCATTTATCATTCCTTGTAAACCTAAAGAACGACCATCGTCTGGTGAATAGATGCGTGCGATACCATATTGATGTAATTCTTCGATTTCTTCCGGAAGAATAACTCCACCGCCGCCACCAAATAATTTGATGTGTTCACAATTTTGTTCTTTCAACAAATCATACATGTATTTAAAATACTCAACGTGTCCACCTTGGTAACTTGTTACTGCAATAGCGTTTGCATCTTCTTGAATAGCACAATTCACAACTTCTTGAGCACTTCTATCGTGACCTAAGTGAATAACCTCTGCTCCACTTGATTGAATAATGCGTCGCATAATATTTATAGCGGCATCGTGTCCATCAAATAAAGCGGCTGCTGTTACAATTCTTATTTTATGTGTTGATTGATATGGTGTAGTTTCCATAGGAAAATAATTTTAATTTAAGTTGGCTAAGATAACAGTTTTTATGCGTTTTTAACAAGAAAAATAAAGTGGTTTTATGCCAAAAAATCAAGACTAGAATGACTGCTTTGATTTTAAAAATTTAAAATAATAAAGACCTGTAAAAACAAATCCTAATGCAAAGGGAACTATTGCCCATAATTTATACTCTCCTTTTGTGAAAAACTCCACAAACATCCAGAAACTATTTGCTGAAATCCAAAAAAGAATGGCTAAATTCAGAAAAACATCCAATGTTTTTCGAGATATATAAACAATGATAATAGCAATTGTAATGGTTGGAATAACCATTAAAATACCTAGCCAACGCCATTCAAGCATCCAACAACTGTCTTTAATTAACCAAAAAACAATGTGCAAACTTTCAAATTTTTTTATTTTTTCAAACACTTCCATTTTCTAATTTTAAAAATACGGTTTTTTAATACTATTAATCCGTTTTTAGTATCTTTAAACATAAATTTAGTCCTCAAACCATTATATGATTCAGTTCGAAAAATTCAAACTTAAAAATAACCTCACCGTCATTGTTCATCAAGATAAAAGTACGCCTATGGCGTGCCTTAATATCATTTATGATGTAGGCGCAAGAGATGAGGATGAAAACAAAACGGGCTTTGCTCATTTATTTGAACATTTAATGTTTGGAGGAAGTGTAAATATTCCAAATTATGATGAACCATTACAGATGGTTGGCGGCGAAAACAATGCTTTTACAACTAACGATATTACCAATTATTATTGCACTGTTCCTGCCGAAAATTTAGAAACAGCTTTTTGGTTGGAGAGCGATAGAATGTTGAGTTTAGCGTTTGATAAAAAGAGTTTAGAAGTTCAACGCAGTGTTGTTATAGAAGAATTTAAACAGCGTTATTTAAATCAGCCTTATGGCGATGTTTGGTTATTATTACGTCCTTTAATTTATAATGTGCATCCATATAAATGGGCAACCATTGGTAAAGAAATAAAACATATTGAAGATGCTACCATGGAAGATGTAAAGGCATTTTTTAAAGCGCATTACAATCCTAGTAACGCTGTGTTAGTGGTTGCGGGTGATGTAGAATTAGAAAATGTCAAATCGCTTTGTGAAAAATGGTTTGCACCTATTGAATCCGGAATCAAATTAAAAAGAGATTTACCTGTTGAGCCAGAGCAAACAGACTATCGTAGTTTAACTGTTGAACGCGATGTGCCAATAAATAGTATATATAGAGCGTATCGGATGTGTTCTCGTGTAGATGCAGAATACCACACTATTGATATGTTATCTGATATTTTATCGCGTGGTAACTCATCACGTTTATATAAAAATTTAATAAAAGACAAACAGTTGTTTAGTGACATTCATGCATATGTAATGGGTGATTTTGATAAAGGATTATTTGTGATATCGGGAAAAGTAAATGATGGGATTTCAATTGAAGCCGCTGAAGCTGGAATTGATGCAGAGATTTTAAAAATGCAAACTGAATTAGTAAGCGAAGAGGAATTACAAAAGTGTAAAAACAAAATAGAATCAACGGTTACTTATAGTGAAGCAGACGTTTTAAATAAGGCTACAAACCTTGCTATTTCAGAGCTTTTGGGAGATGCAAATTTGATTAATTTAGAAATTGAAAACTACCAAAAAGTAACCGCAGAACAAATTAAGGAACAAGCAAACCTGATTTTAAGAAAAACAAATTGCAGCACCTTGTTCTATTTAAAGAAACATAAATAAGAACTCTTTCGGAAACTGTTAGACAAAACCATAAAATAGAATGAACCATTTTTCTTCCATAAATCCAAATAGCACATTTGTTGAATTGCTTGAATTAGAGCAAAAAGAATTTGTTTTACACCAACACGTTGATTATTTAGTATATAAAAAAGAACGCTTGACGTTTATTGAAAAGCAAGCTGATTTTAAAAACAAAGAAGCGTTTATAGATTACATTACAACAAGAGTTCCTAACATTGCTGTATTTGCTGGAAGCTTCAATCCTTTTCATAAAGGACATTACAATGTGTTACAAAAAGCAGAAACATTATTTGATAAGGTGATTATTGCTTTTGGTAAAAACCTAAGTAAACATGAACGAACGTGGAATCTTCCAACAACGATTGCGAATAGACAGCACGCTGAATATAACGGATTGCTTACAGATTATTTAGACTCTTTAGCATATGATGTAACAGTGGTAAGAGGTTTAAGAAACTCTACTGATTTTCAATACGAACAAAATCAATACCGTTATTTACAAGAATTAAAACCTGATATCAAAATCGTAAATATTTTTTGTAATAAAGAGTTTGAACATATTAGTTCTTCAGGCATTCGAACTTTAGAGCAATATAATAAACACACTGGTTATTTATTACCATAGATTAATACCATTTAGTTTACAATTATTTTCTTTACAACTGTTCTATTTTCTAATTTAATTTTTAGATAATACAATCCAGAAGTAATATTGTTTAACATAACGGTATCGCCTTTGTTTTCTATTAATTTATGCCCAACAGCATTATATAGTTCTATTAATAAAATGACGTGAGAAGAAAGCACTGTTAATTTATCATGCGTGTTTAAAGGGTTTGGAAATACAGAAATTAGATTTTCTTGATTACGCATGTCGTCAATATCGGTAATACTATTTTGATGGATAACACCAATTGCGTCTAAATCGAAGCCTGAATTAAAAAATGGTGTAGGCCAAGGATCGTTTATTTTATTACCGTAACTATCTATTGAGGCAAATTCTTTATTAAGAGAACCAACACAATCAATTATTTTTACATGGGTAATATTATTTTTATTTAACAATACATTATTTGGTAGGTCACTCAAATCAAAAGGCGTTCCATAACCATTGATGTATTTACCTGCCAAGTTGTTTAGTTGAGTTGCATCCAAATAATTAAATGGTCCGACCTGTACCGTAGTATCTGTTAATGAATGTGATGGAAATCTAAAAAAGTGTAAGCCATCACTACTCACTTCCACAAATGCTAACTCTAAAAATAAACCATCAAAACTATTTTCAAAAACAGCAAAATCATTTCCTAACTCGTCTGATATCGGAAAAGGAAACTGACAAATAGCAACACCGCCATCACCTAAACTTACAACCCCATTGCTTTGAGCTATGCCCAGTGCTAAAGAACTATCACCTACAGATGCGCGCCCTAAACTAATGTTTGATATATCTTGAAACCCTCTATTAACTTTACAATCAGACACCCAATTTACAAAAGCGATGCTATCCTTAAACATTGCTGTTGTACCTACAAAACCCGCTGGTGGCGGATAGGTTTGGGCTACTATATAGTGTGAAGAAAGTATTAATAAAAATAACCTTAAGTATTTATTGGTAATAACAGCAAAACTGAGGGACATGTGTGTATAAAATACATCACAACCATATAAATATGTCTTTCTCTGTTTTTTCATAAGTACACAACTTTTTTCGCGAAAGTTTTTGTATTTAAATTATTTGGCAGGTCTCCTGACTTATTCTTTTATTTTTGAACCTTCTCGTTAATTAGATTAACAATGGTATACTTCAAAAACGTAACAGAACTTACAGTTGCGCGACAGTTGCAGATTTTCACTACATTCCCTATTATTTTTAGTTTTACCCAAAAACCAATAATGGTGTAAATTTACGAAATTAATACTGTAATTACTCCACAATTATTTCCTATCAATCCAATCGCTTTCCCACTATGATCAGGCCTCTTTCATCGTCTATCATGTTTGCTATTTTTGGTAAATGGGCCCACTTCTCAAACCCCATTTTATAAAATAAATTTAAGCTTGGTTCATTATGATCAAAAATAAATCCAAGTAATGTTTTAATATTTAAACCTTTGCTCACCTCAAAAGCTTTCTGCAAACAGATCTTACCTATTCCTTTTCCTCTAAACTCATTTTCCAAATAAATACTTACTTCTACTGTGCCATCATAAGCGGGGCGCCCATAAAAAGAAGTGAAACTCATCCATCCAACATACTTATTATCATGATAAATAAGCCATAAAGGGCGTTTTTCGGGAGAATGAGAATTAAACCATTCTATTTTACTTTCTACTGTAACCTCAACTAAATCAGCAGTAACTAAACGCGATGCAATCGTTGAGTTATAAGTAGATACAATTTTTTTTAAATCAGAAGATTGAGCTATTATAAAATCTACCATCATAAACTAATTATTTGAAACATGTTCTTAAAAATTTACGTACCTTTTTGTTACACACTGTTGGATTTTCTAAAAAACCCATATGGCCTTCTTGCTCTAAATACAAAACATGCTTTTTCTTAATTACATTAGACTGATCTAACAACTGCTGATAAGGCAATACATTATCCAATTCGCCAATAATCATCATAACAGGGTATTCAACTAAACCTAAAATAATATCTCTGTTAGGCCTGTCTTTCATGCCTTCTAAGGCTGAAATAATTGATTGCTTAGAAATGGTTGAAGCTATTTTTTGCGCAAAGGCTATTTCTGTTTTCAAGCGAGTTACGTGTTTGGTCGCAAACAAATTTTTTATGACTTCTGTTGTATACATGTTTGGGTTGCGCTTTACAATCTTTATAGCACGATTGCGATCCGCCTTTTTTTCTTCTGTATCAGCATATGCCGTTGAATGGAATAAACACAAACCTCTTAAATTATCTGGAAATAATTCAGCAAAGGCAAGACCAACATAACCGCCCATACTATGACCAATAATCACATATCTTTTTAAATTCAAACTTTCTAAAACAGCTTTAACACACCTTGCCATTAAGTCCATTGTATGAACGTACCCAAAATTATCTGTACTTCCATGACCTGGCAAATCAATGGCAATCACGCGATATGAGGTTGATAAATTTAAAGTAGTTTTATCCCATATCTTATGTGACCCTAAAAATCCATGCAAAAGCACAACCACTCTTCCTCGACCAGTGTCGGAAAAATTTACTTTTGCTTTTTTAAATAAAATGGATTTTTGCATTTAATGTGTTTTAAAAAAATCAAACTCAGAGCTAATGTAAATTTTATTTTTTGAGTTTTCTTCTATAAAATTTACTTGTTCCGTTTGCATTGTTTTTTTATGATTAAATAAAATTGGTTTATTGATAAAACTTTGATATTGAATAGTCGAATCAAATCCTCCAACTATTTTATCATTGTATAATTTTTTTGTTTGATTCCATGATTTACCTATGGCACATTTCCAATATATTCCTTCATTTGGAAGATAATCAAGTTGTATAGAATATCCATGTTGTAAATAAGTGTGTTGAATGCATTGATCTGTTTGTGCTGAAAACACAACCACGATGGCATCCAAGTTTGAACGATTATTTATTTTAAATTTATTGGAAGTTTCAAATGTTTTTCCTTGACCAAAATAGCCGCTGTAAAGTTTGTCTCCATTTTTTGGATACACACTGTTTTTTATTTCAAGCTTTTTAATCTCAAAACTAGGTGTACTAATTGTTGCAGGTTTAGGAGAAAAAACTGATACGATTAATAGAAGTAAACCAACTGCAATAGGCGTTGCAAACAAAACATATTTATAATCTGAATAAATTTTTGGCTTAGGTTTTACAACCTGCTTTTTTTGTTGTGCCTTATAATAATTTTGATAATACTGTCTTTGTTTTAAATCCTCTGGTGAAACAGTGCGCTTGTTATCTCTTCTAATTTTATGTTCTGATTGATAAGATGCGGGCTTATTTAAATTATCATAACGTGCTTTGCTATTTGAATTTGATAAAACGGTATATGCTTCTAGAATAGATTTAAATATTACGCTCGACTGCGGATTATTTGGGTTCTTGTCAGGGTGATGTTTTTTTGCTAATCTTCTAAAAGCTGCTTTTATGTCAACAGGAGTTGCTGATTTGTTTACACCTAATATAGAATAATAATCCGTCATCGTTCAAAAATAGTAATAAATGATTCATTAAAATACAGTTAATCAAGCATTAAGGTGAAAACTCGTCCAAATTTATCAATATAGCTTAATTATAAATTATCGTCGACCATTCTGTTAAAAATTGCGTTTATTTTGAATTTTACAATAAATAAAAGCTAATAATTTTGGTTTTGTCCAAATATCCTTTTAATATTGTGAGTTTTTTAACAAAAGCGGAAGTATTTATTAATTTGAGGCGCCTTTTCATATATTTATTTTTTTCTGCTATCCTTTATTTAAGAGGGTTTTCTCAAGTTGGTACGCTTATTTTAGAGGGAAATTATCAAGGAAAAAATGTATATGTACAAAACCCAAATGCATCAAGTGGAGTTGGTTTTTGTGTTACTGAAGTTTTCGTAAATGGTAATATTACAACAGATGAACTAAATCAAAACGCATTTGAAATAGATTTAAAAGCTCAAAAGCTCACTATTGGTCAAAAAATAGAAATAAAAATAAAGTATAAAGAAGACTGTAAACCTAAAGTATTAAATCCAGAAGTATTAAAACCTAAAAGTACATTTGAAATTGTTACTATTAAAATAGAAAAGGATGGATTATTAAGATGGAGTTCTAAGTTAGAATCAGGAAAGCTATCTTTTGCAGTTGAACAATTTAGATGGAATAAATGGGTGAAAGTTGGAGAAGTGGAAGGTAATGGCACACCTTCTATTAATAATTATTCATTTAAAGTAACTCCTCATTCAGGAAAAAACCAAATACGTGTAAGGCAAACAGATTACACGGGGCAGCCGCGTTTATCGAAGCCGGTTGATTTTATTTCAGACGCCGCAAATGTTGTGTTTTCACCAATCAAAGCCTCTAAAACAATTAACTTCACTTTTTTAGACAAGCCTGTTGAAACTATGTATGAAATATACGATCAATATGGCAATATAGTAAAAAGAGGTTTCGGGTCTACAGTAGACGTTTCAAGCTTACTTAAAGGAGGCTATTTTTTAAATTACGATAATAAAATGGGTGAGTTTATCAAGAAATAAATCTTATTAAAATACACTAAAAGTTTAGCCTCGCAATTCGAGGTTTTTTTATTTAACAAGTTCTTGTATTTTTAGTATTTAAACCTACTTTTACATTAATAATTTATACTATGTATTCCATACTTGTTAACGATTCAAACGAATATAAAATTGATTTATCAAAATCAACAAATAGCCTCACGATTGAAGGAAAAATAAATGATACTGTTTTTCACTCAGAAATCATAAAAATACGTGATGGCTTTTATCATCTTTTAAAAAATCATAAAACATATACTCTTGAAATTGTAAAACATATTCCTGAAGAAAAAAAAATCACAGTAAAAATAAATAACACATCTTATTCATTATCCATAAAAGACAAGTACGATGAGCTCCTTCGTAACTTAGGATTAGATAGTTTATCTGTGAAAAAAGTCAACGACGTTAAAGCGCCAATGCCTGGTATGGTATTCAATATTCTTGTTAGTGAAGGTCAAGACATAAAAAAAGGCGATCCACTTATTGTCTTAGAGGCCATGAAAATGGAGAATGTTCTAAAATCACCAACAGATGGAACAGTGAAAAAAATTGCAGTAACAAAAGGAGTTGCCGTAGAAAAAAACCAAGTACTAATTCAATTTTAAAATGAATGATAGAAGAGATTTTTTTAAAAAGCTAGGTATTTTAGGTTTAGCATCTGTCGTAACAAAAATAAATAGCCAAACTATTTCCGTTGAAAACATACTTGATAAAATATCTGGAAATTCCTTTGTGTTACCTCAATTACCCTATGCTTACAATGCTTTAGAACCCTTTATTGATGAAGTAACGATGCGTATTCATCATTTAAAACATCATAAAGCATATGTGGATAAGTTGAATTCCATTTCATCAACTAAATTTAATTTTGAAATAAATGACCAAGCGAAATGTAAGGAGTTAAAGTTAAGCGACTCTGAAAGTATTATTATAAAAAATAATTTAGGGGGTCACGTCAATCACTCTTTATTTTGGGAATTGCTTAAGCCAAACCCAAAAGCAGACTTAAATCAACCTAACGCGAAACTATTTGAAGCACTTACAAAACAATTTGGGTCGTTTGAATCTTTTAAAAAACAATTTTCAGAAAGTGCTACAAAACACTTTGGCAGCGGTTGGTGTTGGTTAATCAATGAACACGGAACTTTGAAAATAGTAACTACTAGCAATCAAGATAATCCTTATATGCCAAAAGAAATTAGCGGATGTCATTCAACTTCTATCCTACTCGCTCTAGATGTATGGGAACATGCCTATTATTTAAAATATCAAAATAAGCGCGTAGATTATATATCCAACTGGTGGAACATTATTAATTGGGAAAAGGCAGAGTCGCTTTATTTAAATAGCTTATAATTTTTATATGCAAAAACGATTTATCATAAGTTTCATTCTACTTGTAAAGATAGGTGTCTCACAAGTTTCAGATAGTACAATGCTTCGCACTATTTTTGATTTTTACTTAACTAAAAGTCATTGTTATTCAAATCTTGAATACCTCTCAACAAAAATAGAAAGTAGATTAAGTGGATCGCCTGGTGCTGCAAAAGCTGTAAGCTGGGCAAAACAAGCTATGTATGATGCAGGAGCAGATACTGTTTACCTACAACCCTGCATGGTTCCGCATTGGGTTAGAGGTAAAAAAGAAACATGCATTACAAAAAACAGTAAAAACAAAGTCATTGATTACGCGATTTGTGCATTGGGAAATTCTATAGGAACACCTAAAAAAGGATTAAGCGCACAAGTTATAGAAATAAAAAATTACAAAGAACTAGATTCTCTTGGCGAAAAAAACATAAAGGGCAAAATTGTTTTTTTTAATGTTTACTTTGATCACAAGCACTTATCTACTGGCGCATGTTACGGTGAAACCGTTACCTATCGTTATACTGGGCCAAGTAAGGCAGCTAAATACGGAGCGGTTGGAAGTATTGTTAGAAGTATGAGTTCTATAAATAATGATTTCCCTCACACTGGTGTTATGGGCTATGATACAAGCGTTTGTAAAACAAAAATTCCAGCTTGTGCTATAAGCTTTTCCAGTGCCGATAAACTGTTACAAGAATTAAAAGAAAATCCACAATTAAATATAACGCTCACTATGGGTTGTGAAATGTTAGCCAACGAACTTTCATACAATGTTGTTGGAGAAATTAAGGGTAGTACAAAGCCAAATGAAATCATTCTAGCTGGTGGGCATTTAGACGCATGGGATAATGGACAAGGCGCACACGACGATGGTGCTGGCGTGGTTCAAAGCATTGAGGTATTAAGCATGTTTAAATCATTAAACATTAAACCTCGACATACAATTAGAGCGGTTGCTTTTATGAACGAAGAAAATGGTGGCGCAGGAGGAAAAGCTTATTTTGAAGACACCAAGAAAAACAAATTAACACACATTGCTGCACTTGAAAGTGATGCCGGTGGTTTTTCCCCAAGAGGAATTAGTGTTGATACTACCTTAGGCGCTTTCAAAAAAACATTAGAATGGGCTTCCTTGTTAGACCCTTATTTTGTTCAATACATAACTCAAGGTGGTGGTGGTGCAGACATTAATCCATTAAAAAAACTAAACGTTCCATTAATTGGTTTTCAACCAGATGGACAAAAATATTTTGATTATCATCATACTTCTGACGACACCTTTGATAAAATTAATAAAAGAGAATTGGAACTTAGTGCAGGTGTCATTGGTGGTTTATTATTTTTAATAGATACCCGAGGCTGGTAAACATCATTACATGAAACGTTCTATGCAAAAAAAACTAAGTTTAGTCGTACTTTTCATAGTAATTCTCATTAGTTTTTTGTTTACACTTCCATTAAAAAATTTAAGTTTCAATTATGACTTTGAAGCTTTTTTTCCCAACGAAGATAACGAACTAGAAACATACAATCGTCATAGAGATCGTTTTGAATGGGACAATGAATTTGTTTTACTAGGTATTGAAAACAAAACAGGAATCTTTAGAAAAGATTTTTTAACTAACATTGATAAGCTTACTAAAGATTTACAAAAACTAAACAATGTTAGTAGCGTTGTTTCTCCAACCAATATTAAAAACACAACATTAGGAGGACTATCTCCGATTCAAACACGTATCATCCATGTCAACGATACAAGCCTTTACAAAACTGATAGTACTAACATATACAACTCACCTGAACTAATTGGCTCCATATTTCCTCATGATGGCAAATCGATCTCCATATTAATAAAAACAAAAGAAGGATTAAATAAAGCTAAATCAGACTCTTTGACTCAAGTTATTGAAAAAACATTTAAACGCTATCCTTTCGAAAAGGTTCATTTTGTTGGAAGAATTGTGGCACAAGACGTTTACTTAAAAAAATTAGAAAAGGAATTTCTTTACTTCTTAAGTATTTCACTTATTCTCGTTGTTGTTTTTTTATGGTTTTCATTTAAATCACTATATGGCATCATTGTGCCAATTATCATTGTAGCAATATCAGTTTATTGGACCTTAGGCATGATGGCCCTTTTTGGTCACCCATTAGATATTATGACGGTTATGCTCCCAACTATGATTTTTATTGCGGGTATGAGCGACGTCATTCATTTCTTTTCGAAATACTTTGAAGAACTATCGAAGGGGAAAGACAAAACAACTATATTTTCTCTGATCTTTAAAGAAGTTGGCTTCCCTACTTTCTTAACTCTAATCACAACCGTTGTCGGTTTTTTATCTTTACTTTTTTCGAGCATTAAACCCATTCGCGATTTTGGTATTTACACATCAGTTGGTATTGTTATAGCATTTGTATTAACCTATACATTATTACCCGCCTTATTAATTCTTTTCACTCCTAAAAAACTTCTTGAGGTTCATCAACATGACAATAAAACACATCATATTATGCGCAATGTATTGTTTTGGATTTTCAGACATCAAAAAACAATTGTTGTTACGACTGTTGTTCTCATTTTATTATCCGTTGTTGGCGTTTACAAAATAAAAGTTAATAATGTTTTACTTGAAGATTTGTCTGACCGCGTAAAAATCAAACAAGATTTTTTATTCTTTGACCAACACTATAGTGGTGTTCGCCCTTTAGAATTAGCCATCGAAATAAAAGACAAAACTGTTTGGGATTATGAAATAATCTATCAACTTCATAAAATAGATTCGTTCATAAAAAAAGAATATGATGCAGGATTTGTTTTTTCACCAGCCATGGTTTGTAAAACCATAAATAAATCAATAAATGGCGACGTTCAGTCTCCATTACTATTTCCAAGCAAAGAAAATTATATTGAAATAAAAACTATTTTAATTTCAAATAAAAAAAATAAAGAAATAAAAAAAGTTATTTCTAGTGATGGGAAGCACGCTCGCATTAGTGCAAAAATAAAAGACGTTGGAAGTATTATTATCAAAAAACATAACGAAAAATTGTTTGCATTTATAAAAGCTAACATTGATAAAAATAAAATTGACGTGAAAATTACTGGCGCAGCACACTTGATAGATAGGAACAACGAATACATGGTTAGTAACATGACACAAGGGTTTCTGTTTTCGATTTTAGTGATTGCTTTTTTAACTTACTTTTTACACCGAAGTTGGAAAATGGTTCTTGTCTTTATATTACCGAATATGATTCCATTGCTGATTATTGCGGGTATAATGGGTTTTGCAGGAATAGAATTAAAGGCTGCAACGTCTTTAGTATTTAGTATTGCGTTTGGTATTGCTACAGACGATACCATTCATTTTATTTCTAGATTAAAAATAGAATTAGCATACGGGAAATCGTTGGTGTATGCGTTTAAACGAACGTATTTTGAAACTGGAAAACCAATTGTATTAACTACGTTTATCTTAATAGGAGGATTTGTAAGTTTGATGATTAGTGATTTTCAAAGCACATTTTATTTTGGTTTTTTAATATGCATTACGATTGTCATAGCGGTTATTGCCGATTTGTTTTTATTGCCCGTTTTATTATTTTGGATTCTTGGTAATAAAAAAGGTAATAAAAAATAAAAAGCTCCGTTAAACAGAGCTTTTTATTTTTTTATTTATTCAACAAGGTGACGTGTCCTACTTTTTCGTAATCTTTTCTATTAAAATCACTGAATGTTATTCGATAAACATAAGCATCTGATTTTAAAAGCTCTCCCGAATTACTTTTTCGACCATTCCAAGATTTATTGATATCATTAGATTTAAATACTTCTGTTCCCCAACGGTCAAAAATACTAATATTAAATGTCGAATAATCTGCGCCAGAATCTGGTATAAATATTTGAAACACATCATTCAGCCCATCAGAATTACCAGGAGTAAACGAATTAGGAACATAAATAACCACATCAGGATTTACAGTTATATATTTTGAGATTGTGTCCATACAACCATGCACATTAGTTGCTATGAGCGTAATCATAAACTGACCTGAATTAGGAAATAAATGATCTGTGTTTACTTGTGTTGATGTTGCTTCCCCAGCAATATCCCATGAATATGTATTAGCATTTAAAACCGTAGAATTATTTGTGAATGAAATTTGACCATCCACAACAGTCGTAACTTCAGGACTTGCATAAAAGGAGGCAACTGGAAGAGAATAATTAGAAACAGCGAACGCCGCTATTGTTGTGTCTCTACATCCATAACTATCAATATATGTTAACGATGCGGTATATGTTCCCGCATAAATATAAGGATGAGAAACACTTAATCCTGTCATAATAGGAGAACCATCTCCGAAATTCCAAGATACTGTTCCAGTTGAAACAGAATTCGTGAAATAATTTATATACAATGGATAATTACATCCATCCGTTTTATCTGATAAAATATTCGCTTCGGGCTTATCAATAACAAATACAGTTGTACTTTGAACATCAGGACACAGTGTAGCTGTTGGTAAAGATGTTGTTGTATAAATTAATGTATTATTTCCTGTCAATGCCAAAGATGCATCAAACATGTTTCCTGTTACGCCTGTTCCTGCCCATGTTCCTGTAGTAAATTGAGCGATTGTATTTAAATTAATAAATGGATTGTAATCACAATATGGCCCCAAAGTTCCTGTTAAGGTCGCAGGAACAAAATGCTCAACGCTCACCATAATAGAATCTTTCTTTACACACGGCCCACTTGTTAGGGTATAAAAAAGTTGATTATTTCCAAGTAAACTAGCAGATGGTGAAAACAATCCAATCGAAGTAATTGATGATGCAGAAGTTGCTGATGTCCAACTACCACCAAGAGGAGTTGCGGTCATGGTCTGGGCGGCAAAATTATCACAATAAGGTCCTGCCATTGAAATCGTTGGTTGAACCACAGAACTAACTGAAACAACAATGCTAGAAGTTGACGGACACAATGTTACTGTTGGTAGGGAATTTGTTAAGTGCGTGACTGTAAATGTGCCTGCTCCAGAAACAGAAGGGTCGAAAATACTTCCTGAAACGCCCGTTCCTAACCAAACGCCCAAAGAACTAGTTGAAATAGAAACTAAATCAATTGTTGGATTTGAAACACATTGTGGAATAATTGAACTTGTGAAAGAAGAAGGAATAAACTGTTCTACATTCATCACAATAGAATCTCGTTTTAAGCAACCATTATTTGAGGCTAAAACATATACTTTAACGGAGCCTGCTCCAGATACACTTGGATCAAAAACACCTGTTACTGAATTTGTAATTCCTGGTCCTGTCCAGGTTGTTGTTACAACACCAGTTGTTGTGCCCGTATATGCAATTGATAAAGTAGATGCCGAAGAGTTTGTACAAAAAGGTGCTAATGAACTTAAGGTTGTTGTAAATGCTGGGGTTACGGTAATTCTAACTGTATCTGTTTTAGGACACGCGCTTGTTCCAATTGGCGAAACCGTAACCGTATACTGAATATTAGACGTAACTCCCACCGCCATTGGATTTTTAATGGTTGTGCTACTTAAAAAAGTTGAGGGAGACCATGAATATGTAAAACTAGCAGGGTTTTGCGTGCTTGTACAATTACCAAATTGTGTATTTGGAAGTTTTGTGCCTGTTAACCAAACCGAAGTTCCTGGCGTTGCAGGTCCACAAGCAACTGTAACGTCGCTATAAAACACCTTACTAGCGTTGTAAGACATTAAAGCAGATGGAGTGACACAATTTGATGTATAGGCTGATGTGATTGAATAACACGTTTCTAAAATAATATTTGAAACACCATCCCATTCATAAGCTTGATTAAAATTATGTGTATTCCAACCTGTAACAACGTTATATATTGGGGTTGTGTATACTTGAACTAAACCCGTTTCAAACGCCTGAGTGGATGGCAAAGTAGTTAAACTTGTGCACTTCATGCTAATTGTATAGTTAGGGTAGTTTGTTGTTCCATTTATAGAGTTAACAAAAAATGCAGCACTAGATATTTTTCCAGGCACAACACCTGCAGCTAATAAATCAACAGCTCTATACAAAAACTGGTGCCTAGCATTTTTATAGAAATTTCCATAAGGAGCAGGCCAAGATGTTGTTCCGTTTACAGTCGTTCCCGTCCCAACCTGAATAGTTGACGGAGACGTACAACTCGTTGAGGCAAGACCACACGTTGTTGGAGCGCCATTTAAAAAATTGACATTTAATTGCACGTTTCCGCCGCCACACAACACCGTATCATTTAGCGGAGTTGCACTGAAATTAGCAGCTGATATGGGTAAAATAGTTATTGAAACAGGTGCTGATTGTTTTTTACAGCCCAGCGGACTAACCGCTTGAAGTGTATAGGTATAAATTCCAGGGGTGTTATACGTTCCTGTTGGAGCCGCCGTATTCGTTGAGCTTAATGCCGCTGATGGAGCCCACGTATAAGTATACCCTGCTAAAACAGGAGTTACTGTTGATGTAAATTGAACGGAACTACTTAAACAGCTATTTCCAACATTAGCGCTAGCCGTTAAAGAAAAATCAGGAGCAACCCTAATAACAACGGTATCTGCGTTTACACAATTAATCGCACCATTGGTATG
The DNA here is from genome assembly GCA_044353195.1 of Bacteroidia bacterium. Classification (GTDB taxonomy): domain Bacteria; phylum Bacteroidota; class Bacteroidia; order B-17B0; family Aurantibacillaceae; genus UBA4416. Next base: position 40,206 of record JBILCJ010000002.1, read on the forward strand.
TAATACATAAGTTTGTGTTGTGGCCGGAGAAACAACTGGGTTTTGACACGGATTACAACTGAAAGCGGGACCAACAGGAACCGTGGCACCACTTAGGTATTTCCAAGTAAATAAAGCGCCCGGACCAGAACTATTTATAGTGACGGATTGCGTACCGCAGATGGTTAAATCAGGACCTGCGTTTGCTGCAGGCAAAACATCTATCATGTAGGTGTAATACTGCGCACCCGGCACCGGACAGGCATTATCCTTAATAATAACGTTAAAATTTGTGTTTGAATTAGCCGTGCCAACTCCAGGTGTCCAACAAATATGAACTGTTAAAGAATTTATGGTTGAATAGGAAACAGTATACGTTGCGCCTGGCAGAGCAGTTAATAAATTTGGCGAAGAAAACTTTACCGAATCTCCTGGATTTGGATCTGTAAAATTTATGTCAAAACAGAAAGGAACGCCCTCACAAATTTGTAAATTATAAGGTGTTAAAGTACTTGTAGTACCTGCAGTTGGATTAGACACAATTCCTCCGCTACAACCTGTGGTTAAGTTTGAACAATTAATAACAACGACTTGAATATCCCTCATCACAGTCCCAACAACATTTCCCATTGCATCATATTCTGTTACACGAACTACAACCACAAAATCGCCTAAAGCATTTGGCGTAAAATTTACCTGACCCGTTACAGCGTTTATGGTTATACCTGATATTGGTGCTAAACCAGTATATGTGCCGGAATAATTAACAAAAGTAGTAACCGTTTGGTATGCACTTACTAAAGCATATGACAGTGTGTGTCCGTCATTTTCAACAACACCTAAATTGAAACACGCCGGTTGATTTAAACAGAAATACGGCAACGGAGGAGCCGTAAAATAAGGAGAGTTGTTTGTTGGCGCCGCTACGTTATTTAACGTTGCAAATTGATAATAGCTTGCCCCTGTTCCACCTGTTAGGTTTGTTATACTACCTCCACGACAACAACTTCCTAGACCAAATGTCCAGCTATTGCAGGCCATAGGTAAGGTAACTGTGCCCACATAATCAATTCTGTTTTTACAAGATAACGTATATCCCGGACAAACGCCTGCTACGCTTACGCCAGCACCAGGAGTTAAGGTGCTTTGATACACGGTAACATTTATAGCATTACCACAACCGGTAGCTGCTATAACCTGCGAAGCGCCAGGGTTGAATCCTCCAATACAATCCCAATAATAACTTAACTTTAATTGATAAACATTTCCACCTAAAGAAGTGTAAGTGATTTCGCCTCCAGCAATGTGATTTGAAAATCCTTTAAAAGAAATTAAAATTAATAAGAGTAGTATTAAGCGCTTCATTTTTTAAAAATTGAAAAACAAATTTAATTCCTTTTTACTAAAAAAATTGTTTTTTTAATCATTATTATAGTACTTCTACGAGTTTAAAACACTGACTATTACAATAGAATAAAATTAAATTAACCTTTGTAAAAAAGCATTTTTTTAACTAATATTATTGAACCGTATGTTTTAGAATTAATAAAAAATAATTGTACTTTAATCGGCGTAATACTCTATATACTTTTATACTAGAAAATGTCGAAAAACCCTTTAAATACTTGGCAAACACTCAGTTCAGAGCTTGTTTATGAATCGGCCTGGATTGCTGTAAACAAACATCAAACAACAAATCCTGCTGGAAAGCCAGCAATATACAGTGTAGTTAATTTTAAAAATTTAGCGATTGGGATCTTTCCATTAGATAAAGATGGGTTTACTTGGTTGGTTGGTCAGTGGCGCTATCCTTTAAATGCATACAGTTGGGAAATTCCTGAAGGCGGCGGTCCATTAGGAGAATTACCTCTAGAAACTGCTAAAAGAGAATTAAAAGAAGAAACTGGTATTGTGGCTTCTACTTTTGAAGAAATTATGCAGTTAGATTTAAGCAACTCAGCAACAGATGAACATGCGCATGTTTTTTTAGCAACAAATTTATCTTTTGAAGAAGCCGAACCTGAAGAATCAGAAGATTTAAAATTAAAAAAAATTCATTTAAATGATGCTTTTCAAATGGTGTTGAATGGCGAAATTACAGACGCTATAAGTGTTGCCACGATTTATAAAGTAAAGTATTTATACGACTTAAATCAACTGTCTTTTTAAGTGATTGTAAAATCATCTCCATCATTTAAAACAGGGAACGAAATTCTAAAATCTGTTAATTCATTTTTTAGCAATACAACTGTTTCTATAGTCTCTTCGTTTGGTTTTATTTTAGTCAATATTTCACCACGAGCATTCATTGCCATGGAATCTCCAGAATGAGAAATGGCATTTCCGTCGTCACCTACTCTATTTACACCCAAAACAAAACATTGATTTTCAATGGCTCTTGCTATTAATAATTGCTTCCAAGGGTAAGACCTAGCAGCAGGCCAATTAGCCACATAAATTAAAACATCATACGGTTGTTGTTTAGTATTACGACTCCAAACAGGAAAACGCAAATCATAACAAACCAATGGACAAATTTTCCAACCTTTATATTCTATAATTAATTTTTTATTTCCTCCATTATAATGTTTAGGCTCATTTCCCATCGAAAATAAATGTCGCTTATTATAAAACTCCACCGTTTGGTCTGGAAAAACCCAATACAGTCTATTAAAAAACTGATTGTTTTCTTTTACAGAAATGCTGCCTACAATAGCGCTGTTTTTTTGTTGCGCCATTTTTTTCATCCATTGCAAGCCTTTTCCGTCGTGGTTCTCTGCGTAATTAATAGGATTCATCGTAAAGCCCGTTGTAAACATCTCGGGCAAAACAACAACATCTGTTGCTTCTAGAATATCATTAATTTTTGTTTCGAACGCTTGTAAATTTTGATCTATCGATTCCCAATATAAATGACTTTGTATGATGCTTACCACTAAATTCGCCATGACCTATTTTTTATAATTTACAAATAACTTCTGCTGCTTGTTCTAATGTCTCTTCTTTTTTAGCAAAACAAAAACGCAATAACTGCTGCTGCTTCGGTACTGAATAAAATCCAGATAAGGGAATAGACGCTAAGCCTTTTTCTTTTATTAAACGAATAGCAAAATCCGAATCGTTTTCGTCAGAAATGTTTTTATAATTTACCAATTGAAAATAGGTTCCTTCGCAAGGCTCTAAAACAAAGCGAGAAGACGCTATTAGAGATTTAAAATAATTTCGTTTTGTTTCATAAAATAAATGCAGTCCTTTATAGGTTGATTCTTCTTTTAAATAATCGGCTAAAGCCATCTGAAATGGATGGTTGACGCAAAACACTAAAAACTGATGAATTTTTCTAAACTCAATCATTAATTCTTTTGGTGCTGCGACATACCCTATTTTCCAACCTGTGGCGTGTATTGTTTTTCCAAAAGAAGACACGATGATGGATTGTTGAGCCAATGTTTTATATCGCGCCACACTTTGATGTTGTTTTCCGTCAAAGACCATGTGCTCATATACTTCATCGCTTATTACAATGATATTTGTGCCCGAAACAATAGATTGTAACTCTAATAAGTCACTCTCCGAAAGCGTTGTTCCACTTGGGTTATGCGGAGTATTAATAATAATTAATTTTGTTTTCTCGGTGATGGTGTTTTTTACCGTTTGCCAATTAATCGTAAAGTTTGGATACGTTAAAACAATTGGTTTTACAACGCCTCCCATTGTTTCAATAGCTGGAATGTAACAATCATAAGCAGGTTCAAAAATAACCACTTCATCGCCCTTATTTACGAATGCCGAAATGCTTGTGAAAATGCCTTGAGTAGCTCCTGCCGTAACAGTTATTTCTGTTTCTGGATGATAAGTAGCGCCATAACAATTTTGCATTAATTCGCTTATACACTCGCGCAAAGGCAATACACCTTGCATGGGAGCATACTGATTAAACCCAGCATTTACATATTTATTTGCCAGTTCTTTTAATTTAGTATCACATTCAAAATCCGGAAAGCCTTGCGAAAGGTTAATTGCACTGTATTCTTTAGCTAAACCGCCCATTACAGTAAAAATTGTTGTGCCTACATGTGGCAATTTTGAATGAATTTGCATTTTTTTTATAATTATATAGGGCAAGTTGCTAAAAATATCTTATTTTTGCTACCCGTTCTTATAAAAAATTAGTAAGAATAAATTTGGTCCTGTGGCCGAGTGGTTAGGCTCAGCTCTGCAAAAGCTGCTACTCCAGTTCGAACCTGGACGGGACCTCAGAAACCCTCAATAGTTAAACACTATTGGGGGTTTGTTTTTTTGTTCAACTTATAAGAACCTTTATATCTCTTTAATTAAAAAATTATGTCAATTAGCCCAGAATTAAAACAACGAAATCAAGATTTGTGTGAATTGTGTAATGTTGAAACACCAACTCATGATTACACCGTATCGCCAAAAAACGACGATACAATTGATCATCAAGTAGCATTGTGTGATACTTGTTTAGCCACTATAGACGACAAAGAAGCAAGTTTTCACTGGCGTTGTTTAGAAGGTAGTATTTGGAGTCAAGAGCCTAGTGTGCAAGCATTGAGTTATAGAATTTTACAAAACTTTAAGGAAGAAGGTTGGGCCAATAATTTACTAGGCTCTGTTGATTTGGATGAAACCGTTGTACAATGGGCCATGAGTGCACTTGAAGTTGCGGATGTGCACAAAGATGCATTTGGTAATATTTTAGAAAATGGAGATACTGTTGTTTTAACGCAAGCACTTAATGTAAAGGGAACAAACTTCACAGCATCAAAAGGAACGGTTGTGAAAAAAATTAAATTAGTTAGTGATAATGCCGAACAAATCGAAGGGAAAATTAACGAACAAACCATCGTTATACTTTGTAAGTTTGTAAAGAAGAATTAAGATAAAAACTCCAAAATCATAAAAACATAAAAAGCCTTTATATTACTGTAAAGCCTTTTACACACGTTAGCTTTATTAGTGTTTTTTATTTATTGAAATTTCAACCTCTTCTTTTTTAACAAAATTTCCTTGTTCATCAAACAAAAGATCAAATTTTTCTTTTCCCTTTTTTAATTCAACTTCATAGGTTGCTCTTTTATAAACGTCTGTAATGATAGCAGCCTCATTCAATTTATAGTCTTTGTAATTTAAGGTGCAATACTCAATAACGGCCTTTGGTAAATCAGTTAAAACAATTTCTTGTTCCAACTCAATGAAATTGCCATGCTCGCTAAAAAGAGCAGAAGATTCAACGTTGTTTAAATGAAATTCTGCTTCATAATTTGTTGCTTCTTTTTCCCAAGAATCAACTTTAACGTTTGGATACACCTTTGAAAAACTTTGTTTCACAAGGTCTGGCACTTCCGTTTCTTTTAACTCTTGAGCCTTTGCAGCGTTTATCATACATAAACTGCTTGCTATTAAAATGAGTTTTTTCATGGTTAGTTAAGTAAATAAAATAGTAAGTCGAATTTACTGATTTTATTTTATAAACAAGGGGATGAATACACGGCTAAAGAAATAAAGAACAAAAAACTTCTAATTGTTTGATTATCAACACGCTACGGCTTGCGTTATGAGATAAATAGGCATAACTGAGCTGGTCAATAATTAGTTCCATTGTGATCACTTTCATTTTCACAAATGAATATACGAAAACCATTTAAAATAAAGCTGATTACTCAGGTTGAAAAAGTCGTTTTTTAAAAATACTAGACTATAAAAATTTATGAAAAATAACAACCTAATCTTCAATCATATGTTCCACGTGAAACCCATTAGAAGAAACATCTATTTCTGGCCAATTCAAAATCAGTAATTATTGGGATACAGATAGCTTAAAATAAACTAAAATCTGATCATTAAAATATTTAGAATGATTTGATTTCATATACTGCAGCAACTTATAAAAATAAAAAGTATGAATAAATATTTGCAACTATTAAAACTAGCACTTTAAAGAATAAATAGTGTATTAAGCAATGCCTAAAATAGAATGACAAAAATAATAGAAAAAGAAAAAATTTAAAAGATTAACCAAAACATGTAAAGCACAAAACACCTTTACTGTCAGTATATAGTCTATTAAACTAAGTATGTTTAATCTGAAAAACACAACGATTAACGTCATTGTAATGTTACACATGAAAGTGTTAATTCAGTAAATATCTATATAATTCAGATAAATTATTGGCGGTTGAATTTGATTAACAAAAGGTATTTTCAACAAAAAACAATCCTCGAATAAAGTGAATAGGGTGTATTGGCTATTCTAACAACGGAAAATCTAACAAGAGGTCAGTGGAAATGAGTTTAACATGTTGAATGCTATTATAAGTAACAACTACCGATTTATAGTAAACAAAAACCCTGCCGAATTAACGACAGGATTTCCTCAATCAATGTGTTTCACGTGAAACTATTTATGTTTAAATATATAAATAGTGCTAGAGTAGGAGTGTGTATCTTTTGCCTTAAAGTTAGAGGTTAATCCAACCAGAAAAGCCTTCACCAAATTAACTGAGCCTGTCTTATATTTCTCGCTTAGCATACTTACATAAAAACTATCAAACTTCATGGGCTTTGATTCCTTAAACTTAAAGCCAGCTTTTTCAACCAGCGAGGTCATGCTGTTTATATCAAAATGGTGTAGGTGACGAGGAACATCATAAGCAGCCCAAAACTCTTTATAGTATTGTGCATCATAAGAAACATGATTTGGGACAGCAATAATTAAAACACCGTCATCATTTAACTTTGATTTAAAAAAAGACAGTGTTGCTTCCATATCTGTAACATGCTCTAAAACATGCCACAACGTAATAGCATTAAACTTTTTATCTGCAATGCGATCAGACACCTTTTCTTTATCAGAAAACACGTCCAACCCTTTTTCAATAGACATTTTTCTTGCGTTATCGTCAGGCTCCATGCCATAGGTTTCCCAACCGTCATTTTTACAAACGTTTAAAAACATTCCCGTTCCACAACCATAATCCAACATTGTTCCACGTGAAACATATGAAGAAATTAACTTTAGTTTTTGTTTGAGTGTATAATTCCTAACAGAATGGTAAAGTTTATTTACAACACCTTTAGTGGTATTAGAATGCGAAACATACTCTTCGGCCTTATAATAATCTCCAATAACAGAATTTTCAGGGCGAGGATTCGTGAATTTAAAGCCGCAAGATTTACACGACACGATGTTAAAATTTTGCTGACTAACCGTGTAATCTTTACAAACTAAAAATGGTTCAAAGCTATCAGAGCCACAAACTAAACACTTATTTATTGTTAACATATCTTTATTGTTTATTTAATATAATTTTTTTAAACACGGAAAGGTTCCACGTGGAACTATCTACCTAAGTGAACTAATAAAACAGAAATATCAGCTGGATTGATTCCGGATATACGACTAGCTTGTCCAATTGTTTCTGGTCGGAGTTTTGTCAGCTTATCGCGTGCCTCAAGAGACAAACTATTAACGGCTTTATAATCAAAATCTGCTTTAATTTTATAGTTATCAAGTTTAGCAACTTTTTCAGCGCCTTCTTTTTCGCGCTCAATATAACCTTCGTACTTCATCAAAATCTCAGCTTGCAAAATAGTTTCTTCGTCTAAATTAGCGATGGTGTTGTTTAAATCCTTGCAATGTTTAGCTAAGTCGGCAATGTTTACATCAGGACGAGACAATACATTAAAATAACGCACCTTTTGAGTTATGGCCGCGGAATTAATTCCTTCCAAATAAGGATTTGCTTCTTCGGGCTCAGCGCTAGTATTTTTAAAGTATTTAATCAAAGATTCGTAATTCTTAATCTTTTCAGTTACTGCATCAAAACGTTCTTTACTAGCTAAACCGATAGAGTGGGATAGAGGCGTTAAACGAACGTCGGCATTATCTTGTCTTAATAGTAAACGGTATTCTGAGCGAGACGTAAACATACGATATGGTTCATCAGTACCTTTAGTAACTAAATCATCTATTAAGACTCCGATATATGCTTCGTGTCTTTTTAATACAAAAGGCTCTTTTTCATTTATTTTTAAATGTGCATTTATTCCAGCCATTTGTCCTTGACAAGCCGCTTCCTCATAACCTGTCGTTCCATTAATCTGACCCGCAAAATAAAGATTGTCTACTAACTTTGTTTCTAAAGTCAATTTTAATTGTGTAGGTGGAAAATAATCGTACTCAATGGCATAACCCGGGCGAAACATTTTCGCGTTTTCGAAACCAGGAATTAATCTCATTGCTTTTTGTTGAACATCAACAGGCAATGATGTGGAGAAACCATTTACATAAATTTCGACAGTATCCCAACCTTCTGGCTCAACGAACAACTGATGTCTATCTCTTTCTGAAAACCGAGTAATTTTATCTTCTATGCTTGGGCAATATCTTGGACCTAATCCTTGAATTCTACCTGAATACATGGGCGACTTTTCAAAACCGGTTCTTAAAATATCGTGAACTGCTTGATTTGTATACGTGATGTGACAAGGTAATTGTTTTTTGAGAACCGTTTTTTGAGAATGGTTATTTGAGAAAAAAGGAGATGTATTATCTAAATACGAAAACTTATCCGTTCCAAAATCTCCCTCCTGTTCTTCCATTTTTGAATAATCAAGGCTTCTGCCATCTACACGAGGAGGAGTTCCCGTTTTCATTCTACCGTTTTCAAATCCAAGTTTAACCAATTGCTCCGTAATTCCGTAACTTGCTGATTCTCCGCTTCTTCCGCCTCCAATTTGCTTTTCGCCTAAGTGAATTAAGCCGTTTAAAAACGTTCCATTCGTTAATACAACAGCTTTAGCTTTAAACTCTAAACCCATTCCTGTTACAACACCTTCAATACGTTTGCCATCTTGTGAAATGATTAACTCACGACACATGTCTTGCCAAAAATCAACATTAGGTGTTTGTTCTAACATCTCTCGCCACGTTGAAGCAAACAACATTCTATCATTTTGTGTTCGAGGACTCCACATTGCAGGTCCTTTAGAACGATTGAGCATTCTAAACTGGATGGCTGATTTATCAGAAACAATTCCGCTGTAACCACCAAGGGCGTCAATTTCACGAACGATTTGTCCTTTTGCAATGCCTCCCATAGCTGGATTACAACTCATTTGGGCAATCGTTTGCATATTCATGGTTAAAAGTAAAACTTTAGAACCCATGTTTGCCGCGGCGGCAGCAGCTTCGCAGCCTGCATGACCAGCACCAACAATTATTACATCGTATTGTGTTTTCATTAGACTGCAAATTTAGAATTAAAAACTAAGGAATAGAAATTTCTTTAGCAAATGGAAAAAGACAGAAGGGCAATATTAATTTATACGAAATTTATGATACACTTTCCTAAATAATACTAAAAATATTACAGATCTAATTCTAAGTAAATACATTTTAATATTAAAAAATAGAACTGCTATCTACTATTAAATTAAGTTTATCCTTTTCAATAATTCTTCTCTATAAGAACCGCCGATTGGAATTACTTTTTTTATTTCTTCTAAAACAACGGTATGATTTTCGATGGTTTGAATTTTATCAATGCGCACAATAAACGAACGGTGAACACGAATAAAATCTCCGTTTTCTAATTTCTTCTCGATGTCCTTCATTGTTGAATGAATCGTGTAACGAGCGTAGCGAGCATTAAGCACAACATAATCCTTAAGTGCTTCTACAAAGAAAATTTCACTAGTGTTTAATTTAACTAAACGGCTATTTGATTTTACAAACAAAATATCGCGTGAAGGGTCTTCTTTGTTGTCAACAAGTGAGTATAAAAAATCTCTCTCTTTAACAACTTCTGAATCTTTTTTGTGCTTATAAACAGCCATTTCAATACTAGACTGTAAATCAACTTCCTTAAATGGTTTTAAGATATACCCGTAAGGCTCAGTAATTTTTGCCTTTGATAGAGTGCTCTCGTCTGCGTAAGCAGTTAAAAAAATACTTGGTATATTGTATTCTTTTTTTATTTTTTCAGCCACATCAATACCCGTTAATGGTCCTTTAATCATGATATCCATTAAAACAATGTCTGGCTCTAATTCAACAATTTGTTTAATTGCATCGGCACCATTATTACTTATTCCAAGAACATTGTAGCCTAATTTTCTTAAACTATTTTGTATGTCTTTTGCAACAATGCTTTCGTCTTCTACAATATAAACGCTCGTCGTGTTTTCCATTTTTTAAATTTTAAATTTTATAATAAATTTAGTTCCATTT
>JBILCJ010000141.1:0-6112 GCA_044353195.1 Bacteroidia bacterium
TTTTCAATAGTCATTTAACACACTTTACAGAAGATGGTAAATAGTATAACTCCATTGAAAATTACCGGAAATACAATATTAGTTCGAAAAAATAATCACAAAAAAAAAGCCCGATTAAAATTAATCGGGCTTTTTAATATATGAAAGTTAAAATTATTTAACTGCTTTCTTTTGAATTTTTTCGCGGATACGAGCTGCTTTACCAGTACGCTCACGGATATAAAATATTTTAGCTCTACGAACAATACCAACTTTATTTAATTCAATTTTATCGATAAATGGAGATGCTACCGGAAAAATACGCTCAACACCAACACCATTAGAAATTTTACGAACAGTGAAAGAAGCTGTTGAAGGCTCGTTTTTACGTTGAATAACTACACCAGAAAACTGCTGAATACGCTCTTTTTCACCCTCTTTAATTTTGTAATGAACGGTAATAGTATCTCCAGCTTTAAATGATGGATGAGCAACTTCTGTTTTTAATTGTTTTTTTACGTAGTCTAATAATAAACTCATGGTTTCTTAATTTTAAAATTTATCATTTTTGGCATTCATTGCACCATGCAATCAGAGGCTAAAAAGTGGATGGCAAATATAGTATTAAATCTTTTAATGTTCAAATTATATTTCACTTTATTTTTTTAACTAAAAAAGGCTGCATGTAGCAGCCTTTTTTATAGTTTATCTATCAACTTACTCAGCTGCTTCTGGCTTAGGCATGGTTGCTTTACGAGATAACTTCGCTTTTCCGTTTTTAGGATCCGTACCAATGTATTTCACACTAATTACTTGTCCTTCTTTCAATATTCCTTCTAAAGAATCTAAACGTTTCCAATCTACTTCACTAATGTGTAATAAACCTTCTTTACCTGGCATAAACTCAACAAATGCACCATAAGGCATGATTGATTTTACAGTAGCTTCGTATGTTTCACCAACTTCAGGTATTGCAACTATTGATTTAATGCGAGCTACAGCTGCTTTTAAGTCTTCTAATTTTTCTGCAAAAATCTCAACACGTCCTGCATTATCAACTTCTGTGATTGAAATCGTAGCACCCGTTTTCTTTTGAATATCTTGAATTACTTTTCCTCCAGGTCCGATAATAGCACCAATAAATTCTTGAGGAATCGTCATAACTTCAAAACGAGGTACATTTTCATTGTATTCTGCACGAGGTTCAGTAATGGTTTTCATAATTTCTCCCATAATGTGTAAACGGCCTTCACGAGCTTGCGCTAACGCTTTTTCCATTACTTCATAAGGTAAACCATTCACTTTTAAATCCATTTGCACAGCTGTAATACCATCTTTAGTTCCACAGATTTTAAAATCCATATCTCCTAAATGATCTTCATCTCCTAAAATATCAGATAATACAGCGTATTGACCTTTATCGTTAGTAATTAAACCCATTGCAATACCTGTAACTGGTTTTGCAATTTTAACACCTGCATCCATTAAAGCCAATGTACCAGCACAAACTGTAGCCATTGATGAAGAACCGTTAGATTCTAAAATATCAGAAACAACACGAACTGTGTACGGCGTATCAGTAGGTACAACTTTTGATAAAGCACGCATCGCTAAATTACCATGACCAACCTCACGACGACCTACGCCACGATTAGGTTTTGCTTCACCAGTTGAAAAACCAGGGAAGTTATAGTGTAAAATAAATTTAGTTTCTCCACGATAAAAAGCACCATCTATCATTTGAGCATCTTTTCCTGTTCCTAATGTTACAGTAGTTAATGATTGGGTTTCTCCACGTTGGAAAATAGCAGAACCATGTGCAGCAGGCAAATACCCTACTTCACTCCAAATTGGACGAATTTGATTTGTTTTACGACCATCTAAACGAATTTGAGTATCTAATGTAGCTTGACGAACTGCATCGTATTCAACGTCGTGATAGTATTTATTAATCAACGCTTCTCTTTCTTTTAATTCTTCCGCTGTAAACTGAGCTTTGTATTCAGTTAAAACTGCTTTAAATGCTGCTTTACGATCGTTTTTATTTGGATTACCTTGTTTTGCAACAGCGTAAACTTTATCGTAAGTTGCTTTTGAAACAGCTGCTTTTAAATCAGCGTCATTGATTTCGTGACAATACTCACGTTTTGGTTTTAAACCTGCTTTAATCGCAAATTCTTTAATAGCAGAAATTTGAACTTTAATAGCTTCATGTGCAAATTTAATAGCTTCAAGCATTTCAGCTTCACTTACTTCGCTCATTTCACCTTCAACCATTGAGATATCGGTTTCTGTAGCAGCTACAATCATTTCTAATGTAGCAGTTGCTAATTCGTCGATGTTTGGATTGATGCATAATTTACCATCAATTTTAGCAACACGCACTTCTGAAATAATTCCGTTAAATGGAATATCAGAAACTGCAACTGCTGCACACGCTGCTAAACCAACTAATGCATCAGGCATTGTTTTTTTATCAGATGAAATTAATGAAATCATGATTTGTGTATCCGAATGGTAATCATCTGGAAATTGCGGACGCATTGCTCTATCAACGATACGAGAAATTAATACTTCGTAATCTGATAATTTTGCTTCTCTTCTAAAAAATCCACCAGGGAAACGACCAGTAGCCGCATATTTTTCTTGATAATCTACCGTTAAAGGTAAAAAATCAATTCCTTCTTTAGCTTCTTTATTACTTACTACGGTAGCTAAAATCATCGTGCTACCTAATTTTACTACAACAGCACCATCAGCTTGTTTTGCTAATTTACCTGTTTCTAGTGTTACGATTCGACCATCTCCTAGGTCGAACGAATGTTGAATTCCAATTTGTGACATCGTGTTTTTTTTGTTTTGTGTACCAACGTTTTTGGCACGGGTTTATATTGTTGTTCTATTTTTTCGGCTCAAATATAATAAGAAAGGCATCCCGATTTCTCAGAATGCCCCTTTACTATGTTAAATTATCATTACTATTTACGTAAATCTAATACTTTAATAATAGCACGGTAACGCATAATGTCCGTGTTTTTTAAGTAATCTAATAATGCACGACGCTTACCTACTAAATTTAATAGTGCGCGTTGTGTTCCAAAATCTTTTTTGTTAGATTTTAAATGACCTGTTAAATGGTCTATACGGTGAGTAAATAAAGCAACTTGAGATTCTGCTGAACCTGTGTTTTTATCGCTACCACCGTGTTTTTTAAAAATGTCTTTTTTTACTTCTGATGTTAAATACATATTATTATTCTTTTATTATTATCTTTAAATAGGGCTACAAATATAAGTAATTTTGTTATATCTACAACTTTTATGATGATTAATCACGACTTTTTTTAGTTTTTAATTAAATAAACAGTGTTTACTCACTATTTATTTAGTGATTACAATCTTTTTAGTAACCATTTGACTTGAATTTACTTTGCAATTCACGAAATATAATCCACTTTGTAATGATTGCGTATTAATTGTATAAAAATCAGAACCAACATTTTCGATGGCGCCAACCAATACCTCTTTCCCAGTTAAATCAGTAATTGTGTAGTGTAACGTAGCTCGCTCCTTTACATCTAATAAAATATTAAATTCGTTGCTAGCAGGATTTGGAAACAACTGAAAATCAAGATTGGATTTACTGATTTCGTTTACAGGCAAATAATAACCAACTGTAAAACGTTCTTTAATTTGACATCCAAAATCACCACTAAAATTTTTAATAACGGTTGGTGTTATCGAGGAATTAAATCGTATGATTCCTGTTCCAGGATTAACAGGATAAGACGAATACGCCCACCAACTAATTCCATCACAACCATCATCATCCATCGTAAATGTATAACATCCATTTGGTAAATTAACGGTATCAACATATAATCCAACAGTTGCGGTTGATGTTGCATAATTATTATTGACTCTACTTTTTACAACAACACCTGCATCATTAGTTATTTTCCATGTCGTTTCACTATAAATTCCATTTAAAGTACTAACGGATTTGTTAGCTTTAAAATATACTACAAATTTATTTGGATAAGATCTTACGTCCACAAACTTTGATGTGTATACATTATTAAACGTATTTTGATCACCAACGATGCCATTTACTTTATGAATAGCTACTTCAAACACATTTGATTCGTTGCCGTTAAACATGCTGATACTTGGGCCTAAATCAACAATCGTATCTTGTAAGAAATTTAAATTTCCTGTAAATGTATAAGTACTAATAGCACCGCCTCTTAAATTATAGTGAAGCACAACACTTGTGAGTGGAGTTGTTCCAGTATTTTTAATTTTCACTTTAGGATTTGAACAAATGTTATTAGAACGGAAATAATTAGCATCATCAGTTGGGGCCATAATATCTTCAATAGACGCATCTAAACTATAATTAGGAGCGGAATACGTTATCAATTGAGACACCACATTAAATCCTCCTGATGGTGAACTAGACGTGTAAGGTTCGAAATCAATGTCGGCGGTAAATGTTGATGCAGAAGTAGTATAAGGCGTCACATCATGAACAATAGGCTTAACAATATTTCCTGGACACCAATTTGCTCTATCGTAAATCCAAGTTCCAGTTTGAGGGAAAATATCATTAATACCGCAATCTGCTCTCCATAATTGTTTTTGAGAAATTTGAGTTCCATTGATTTTCATGTCATAATATTTACTACAAAATTCGCCACACCCGTTATCATCAGAACCATGACCGCTTATGGTATTTCTAATAAATGCTTTTGCAACAGGAGCATTGTAAATGCGTGGCTTAGGGACTAAATAATTTTCGATTGGGTTAGCCGCATTACCGTATGGATAATAGCCATCATAAATATTTTTAATAGCTATATTGTTCATTGGAGGCGTGCCCTCAATAAATTCTATTTTTAAGGTTAAGGTAAAACCCCATGAATAGCCATCATACTTAAAACGAAAGTCAAGGTTACCATTTAATACAGATGAATAATCGGTGATATCCATGATGTAATCATTTTTTTTATTAGATGCCAACCAATCTGTGGCATAAGGTGTAATTACCCTTGCAATTTCAACAGTATCAGCACTTGGCGGTTTTACTCTCACTTGAGTAGTATAATCCCATGAACCACAATAAGTAGTTCCTGCTGGGCAAGCATACCTTCCTAAAATATAGTGCAAACGAATTTTACGATATGTTTTTCCTGTTGGTAAAACAGCCGAGGTATCGTAATTACCGTAATAGGTTAATTTTCTTAAATTATAAATGGTTACCCATGTCGTATCGCCAGCGGCTGCCTTACTCTCTTGAACTAAGAAAATTAATAAAATAATTGTAATAATGTGTTTCATTTGAATTTGCTTTTTAAACAAATATAATAAAGTTTAGTATAAACACATCAAAAACAAAACACCTTTCTAAAATCATTAACCTGCCCAACCTTCTCTGTCTAAGCTTCTATATTGAATCGCTTCAGCAATATGGTTGGTTTCAATATTTTGAGAAGCCTCTAAATCGGCGATAGTACGAGCAACTTTTAAAATTCGATCGTAAGCTCTTGCCGATAATCCTAATCGTTCCATAGCAGTTTTGAGTAAACTATTACCTGCCTCACTCAAATTACAATAAGTTTTTAAGTCTTTAGTCCGCATTTGCGCATTCGAATAAATGCCTTCAGCTGCATGGTACCTTTCGGTTTGAATTTTTCGAGCAATAATAACGCGCTGACGAATATCAAAACTCGTTTCGCTCTTTTTTTCTTTACTCAATTCGCTAAACGGAACCGGTGTAACCTCAACATGCAAATCAATTCTATCCAATAATGGACCTGAAATTTTATTTAAATATTTTTGCACCACACCCGGCGCACACACACAATCTTTTTCGGGATGATTATAGTATCCACACGGACAAGGATTCATACTTGCCATCAACATAAAACTAGCGGGATATTCAACACTAAAGCGAGCTCGTGAAATGGCTACAACTCTATCTTCCAAAGGTTGGCGCATCACTTCTAATACAGTTCGTTTAAATTCGGGCAACTCATCTAAAAATAAAACACCATTATGTGCTAGAGAAATTTCTCCAGGTTGCGCATTCATGCCTCCACCAACTAGGGCCACATCGCTAATGATATTGTAAT
>JBILCJ010000018.1:0-19289 GCA_044353195.1 Bacteroidia bacterium
ACTAAATTAGCAATTATATTTTCGCATGGTGTTATACATGAAATTGAAGCAGCCCAACCCGCATAATTAACAATGCCGTCAGAAGTAAATCGGAATGTTAAACAACCAGAAGTATTAGTTGTTGTAGCTTGAACTAAACCTGGAGCAACTGCACCAGAATAAACACCTAAACTAGGTGAAGTGGTATTTGGACCATCATATATGTATAAAAAATCATAGCTATTTTCAACCACAAAAGTAGAGAACTGTGCTATCACTTTATTACCAGAAACACCAGGGCAGATAGTAAGTGTACGCGACTGACTTGATCCGTAATTACCTGTAATACCGCCCGAGTCATAAAAATTACCCGAACACATGGTTGTAGTAGTATTACCAGCAGGCATACTTATCGTTTGTGATAGAAAAACAAAGGATTGAAGCAGAAATAAAATTGAAATGAAGTACTTCATAATAAATATATAAAAATGTTTAAAAGGATTAGTTGAGCGATTCTCAGATTATTGTGCTTTTATAACAATGAGAAAATCAGTATTATCAATTCGGTAAATAGATGATGTGTTCGTGAAGAAATTTAAATCATACTTCAACACATTAAATGTTGAAGCATCAAAAACATCGTCTCTTATTAAATCTGGATTATACTTATTTAATAAAGCAACACTAGATAATTTGGGATATTTATCGTTAACAAAATTGGGTGAAGTAATGATTGAAAACCTATTTTCTAATAAGTCATTCAATTTAATTAAACGTTCAGGATCATTTTTTAAAATGTGCTCCAAATGGTTACCATAAACCTCAACAATTCGCTTATCGATTTCTTGAGCGTTTAGTTTAATGGTTATCGTAGAAGTGAAAAGAAAAATAAGTAGAAAATTTCTCATAGAATATCGTTTAAGATTCGTTTTAAAGATATTTAATGTGAATGTTAAATTGTGTAAAAACCACTAATTAAAACAGTCAATTCACTCACTAAAATATCAATTTGACGTATATATTAAACATTTTAACTACTTTATAATATAATTAATCGAAATCCAATTAAATAAATATAAAGTAAAAAATTTAAAATATAATTCATTGAAAATAAATAAAAAAATAAAAATACCTTTTAAATAAAGAGTTTAATTGAAAAATGTGGCGTTTAGAATATCCTATTTTTACGTATCTAATTACTAAAAAAATAATTTATAATTATACAAAACACGATAATTAATATACTAAAATATATATTTTATAGACTAAAAATAAAATATCGAAAAAATTGAGCCGCAATTGGATTATTTATTTATAATCCAAAAATTCTTAAATAGAAATATCAAGATGTGAAAATTAAGCACAATTCATTATGAAGAATCTGCTTCAAAATAATCAAAAAAA
The DNA here is from genome assembly GCA_044353195.1 of Bacteroidia bacterium. Taxonomy (GTDB): domain Bacteria; phylum Bacteroidota; class Bacteroidia; order B-17B0; family Aurantibacillaceae; genus UBA4416. The sequence continues at coordinate 1,384 of JBILCJ010000018.1, forward strand.
TAAGGAATAATCGCTCTTAATAAATCTCAAAAACTTCAAGAAAGAATAAATTTAAAAACAAAAAAACTATTGAACGTAGCTCAGCTTAAGCATATTCGTTCTTCCTTTTTCTTTCATAGGCATACTTGCTAAATTAATAACTAAATCATCGGCTTTCACAAAATTACCTTCCTTGATATATAGCTTTAAATCATTGATGGTATCATCTGTACTTTCATATTTATCGTAATAAAAACCGCGAACGCCCCATACTAAACTCAAAGCATTTAACAATGTTTGATTATCGGTGAATATATATATATTTGCTTTTGGTCTATGACTACTTAATTTAAAGGCGGTGTAGCCACTATGTGTCATTGATATAATCGCCGTAACTCCAGCTTGTTTTGACATGACACAGGCATTATGACAAATACTATCTGTTATATAGGTAATCGTTTTTAGTTCAGGCTTATGCTCCTTGTAATAAATCCGATCATCATTCTCAATTTCAGTAATGATTCTACGCATATATTCTATTACTTTAACCGGATATCTTCCTACAGATGTTTCTGCACTCAACATAACAGCATCAGCGCCATCTAAAACTGCATTTGCTACATCATTTACCTCAGCGCGTGTTGGCGTATAACTTGTAATCATACTTTCCATCATTTGCGTGGCAATAATAACAGGCTTTGAAGCCACTAAACATTTATTAACGATCATTTTTTGCAATAAAGGAACTTGTTCCATTGGCATTTCTACACCTAAATCACCGCGTGCAACCATAACACCATCGGTTACCTCAATAATTTTATCAATTTCTTTGACTGCTTCTGGTTTTTCTATTTTTGCAATAACGCGAGCATGCTTTTTCTTAGAGCGAATAATATCTTTCAATTCAATAATATCTGTAACACTTCTAACAAAAGATAACCCAATCCATTCAAAATTATTTTCTAAGGCAAAATCTAAATCGCGCAAATCTTTTAAAGTTAGACATGGCAATGAAATTTTCGTATTAGGCAAATTCACTCCTTTTTTTGAAGATAAGATACCTCCAGCAATAATGATAGTTCGAACTTCATCTTTTCTATTTGTATCTAATACCTTCAACGTAATTTTCCCATCATCAATTAAAACTACTTCGCCAACAGCTACATCTTGAGGAAATTGTGGATACGTAATAAATATTTTTTCTGCTGTTCCTTCACATTCTTTTGTTGTGATAACTATTTCTTGCCCATTAACTAAATCAATGGCATTGTCTTTAACCTTGCCGATTCTTAATTTCGGCCCTTGTAAATCACCTAAAATACCAACATTTCGATTTAATTTCTTATTTAAAATTCTAATATTATCAATCACATGCTTAATTGGCTCGTAATCTCCATGCGAAAAATTAATTCGGCAAATATCAAGTCCAGCATTAAATAATTCCTCTAGGACAGTTATGTTTTCTGTAGATGGCCCCATAGTGGCAACTATCTTCGTTTTATTGTAATTAAATTTCATAAATAGTGTATAATACACGAATGTAATAATTTAGATTTAAAAAATGATATTATTAATTTGTTAGGATTTTGATAAATTTGTAATTTACACCACACTATGCCAAATAAACTTCAAAAATTCGCCGAATTAAATTCATTCGAAAATACCTTTGCGTTTCATCATGATATTTTAGAAGAAGGATTTCCAAAAAAAGGAAAATGGCACTCAGAAGTGTTTAAGAACAATAATCCCATTGTAGTTGAATTAGGCTGTGGTCGGGGCGAATACACCATTGGATTATCTAAGAATGATACAACTAAAAATTACATTGGTGTAGATGTAAAAGGCAATCGCATATGGACGGGTGCCAAATTCGCCTTAGAAAATAAAATGAATCATGTTGCTTTTTTAAGAACGCGCATCGATTTTATTGATTATTGTTTTGCCGAAAATGAAGTATCTGAAATTTGGATAACATTTCCTGATCCACAACCAAAAAAAAATCAAGCACGTAAGCGTCTTACTAATCCCGACTATTTTTTAAACAGATATAAACGTATTTTAAAGCCAGGTGGCATTGTTCATTTAAAAACAGACAACACTTTTTTTTATGAATACACAATGGATGTGATTAAAGAAAAAAAATTAGAGTTATTATTTGCAACAAACGATTTATATAAAAATTGTCCAAGTGATAGAGAAGAATTAATTAAAATAAAAACCTACTACGAAGGTCTCTTTACTGCAAAAGGAGAGGATATTAAATACTGTTGTTTTAAATTAGATTAAAATGGCGACAAAAAAATTACCGCACCAAAAACATTTTTTCTCAAAACTATTTAAAAGTTTTATGCTAGGAACACTCTTTTTATTGTTTTCCTTAGGAATTGGTGTAATTGGTTACCATTATTTTTTTAATATTCCATGGCTTGATAGTCTTGTTAACGCAAGTATGATTTTAACTGGTATGGGGCCAGTTGATAGAGCAGAAACTGACGGCGCAAAACTATTTTCTTCATTTTATGCAATTTATAGCGGCGTAGCGTTTCTAACGAGTGTAGCTGTATTATTTAGCCCTATTATACACAGATTTTTACATCAATTCAGAATTGATATGGAAGCATAAACCCAACACTAAAACTAAATGATTATGATGTTAAATTTTATCCATTGGAATCCAAGCCCAGAAATGTTTACAATTCCAGGAATTGACTGGCCAGTTCGTTGGTATGGTTTATCATGGGCAATGGCATTTATTGGATGTCACTTTTTCATGAATCGTATTTTTCGTCAGGAAGGAAGAACTGAAAAACAGCTTGACACATTAACACTCTATATCGTGATTGGAACCATTTTAGGAGCACGTGTTGGACACTGCTTGTTTTACGGATGGGATTATTATTCGGCCAATCCACTCGATATTTTAAAAGTATGGGAAGGTGGATTAGCAAGCCACGGCGGAGCTATCGGTATTATAGTTGCTATGACTTTATTTTGTCTCAAAACTAAAGAAAGTTGGATATGGCTGTTTGATCGATTAGTAGTTGTCGTTCCATTTGCCTCTTTTATGATTCGTTTTGGAAATTTAATGAATTCAGAAATTGTTGGCGAACCAACTCAAGTACCATGGGCTTTTATTTTTACAAGTATTGATTTATTGCCACGTCATCCTACTCAAATCTATGAATCATTGTATTATATTTTCCTATTTATTTTGATGTATAGCTTATGGAAAAATAAACGCAATCAATTTGGTCAAGGTTTTATGTTTGGCTTATTTTGTGTATTGATGTTTACATTCCGTTTTTTAATGGAGTTTTTAAAAGAAATTCAAGAAAGTTTTGAAGCTTCTTTACCAATTAATATGGGACAAATACTCAGTATTCCTTTTATAATAATTGGTATCTATATGATTTGGAAATCATTCCAAACAAAACAAAAAGCTTAATTTTTTTTGTAACTAGTACTTCGATTATTCGTTATACTAACACAAATCTGTTTAAAACATCGCCTATGGTTTAATTTACACATCCTTTTCTCATTAACTTTGTGTAAATAAAAATCATTCGTATATATGCTTTCATTCATTCTTCAAATTAGCAACACTGTAATGGCTACAGCAGCTGAAACATTGGCTTCAACGCCAATATCAACAGGTATTGAAACAGTAACAGAGCTTCCACCAAATCAATTATCACTTTTTGAAATGGTTTCAAAAGGCGGTGTAATTATGATTCCTTTGGCATTATTACTTTTGGTTTCATTTTATGTAATGATCGAACGAATCCTAATTATTTCAAAAGCAGGCAAAAAAAATCCGACTCTCATGCCAAGTTTAAAAGACATGATTTCAAATGGTAATTTAGCAAACGCTCGTAATTTATGCAAAAGTGTTAATTCGCCCGAATCACTTATGATTGAACAAGGAATTTCTCGCATTGGACAAAACATGTTAGAAATTAGAGAAGCGATGAACAAAAAAGCTTCTGCAGAATTATCTCATCTTGAAAAAAACTTAGGGATTTTAAATATCATTGGAAGAATAGCTCCTATGTTTGGTTTTATTGGAACAATCATCGGTGTAATTAAAATATTCTATGATATTTCACTAGCAAAAACTGTTGAAATTGAAGTTATATCATCAGGTCTTTACCAAAAAATGATTACGTCAGGAGGCGGATTAGTTGTGGGAGTTATCGCTTTTGTTGGTTACCATTGGATTAATGCACGCATTGATAAACTATCTCATCGAATGGAAGAAAGCCAAATTGAATTTTTAGATATATTGAACGAACCAAGTAAGTAAAGAGTTTTTAATGTTGAGTTTTAAGTTTTTAATAAAAAACACTTAAAGTCCAAACTATTAAACACTAAAAACTAATAATTTAAAACTTTCATTAAAATGAGTTTACGCAAAAAAGCACATAGAGACGCCGAAGTAAGCACTGATTCGCTAAGCGATATCATGTTCTTTTTGATGCTGTTTTTTTTAATATTATCAACGATGGTAAGCCCTAATGCCATTAAGGTAAATTTACCTAGTTCCAAAAAAAACACACAAATCGACAATAATAAAAAACCAATTCATATTGCAGCTACCAAAGATCATAAATATTTCATAGACAGTAAAGAAGTTTCTTTTGCTGATTTAGAGTCACAATTAGCTGAAAAAATTGCCGGTAGAACGGAGCCTGCGGTAGTTATTCATGTAGATAAAGATTTATTATATCAAGATTTTATTGACATGATGCAAATTGGAGATAAATTAAATTGCAAAATGATTTGTGCGACACAACCTTCTAACGGTAAGTAAACATGATAGTTTCACGCTCTGAAGAAAATAAAAACAAATTGATTTCTGGTGTTATTTCACTAGTCCTATTAGCATTATTATTTTTGTTTTTATTTTTATACATCATTATTACACCAAATCCACCATTTCCTATAACTGAAGGCGGAGGAGGTGGTACAGAAATAAATTTTGGCACTTATAATGAAGGAACAGGAAACATCGAAAATAATGGCATTGGCGATGCAACAAGTGTTGTTGAAAACACTGAAGTTACACCACCCATTTCAAATCCAGAATCAAATGAAGCAATATTAACGAGCGACAATGGAGAAGTAATAGATGCCCCAGATGTGAATCCGAAAATTGAAAATCATACAACCGTCATTACACCTACTAAACCAACGGAAACCATTAAGCCTAAAGAAAAAACAATGGCTGAAAAAATTGCTGAAAACGCGTTAAAAAATAAAGGCAAAAATGGAGGCGGTGATGGAAATAGTGGCCACGCGGGCAATGAAGGTAGTCCAGATGGAAATCCAAAAACACATGGTACTGGCGGAACAGGTGGAGGTGATGGTGGCGGAAACGGTCCAGGACATGGGCCTGGCAATGGGCCTGGTGCTGGAGGATATGGATTTAGCTTAGCAGGAAGAAGCGTGGTAAAACCACCTCAATTACCAAAAGATACAAAAGAAGAAGGTAAAGTTGTTGTAGAAATAACAGTTGACAAAAATGGAACAGTCATTAAAGCAGAAGCCAACGGTAGAGGAACTAACACAAATAGCTCCATGTTAAAGACGCTTGCACGCCAAGCAGCATTTGCCACAAAATTTACAGTGAGTGGGCAAGAGGGCGAGCAAAAAGGAACCATTACCATTGTATTTAGTTTTTAATTGAAACCTTACAACAATTTTTTTCGCTGAATTTAATTCAAATAAAAAATGACCTATCAGCAAACAATTGACTATTTATTTTCTAGACTACCAATGTTTCAGCGCGTTGGGGCAGCAGCTTATAAAGCAAATTTAGACAATACGATTTCAATTTGTAAAGCACTAGGCAATCCAGAAAAAAAAATAAAATGTGTACATGTTGCTGGAACAAATGGAAAAGGCTCTTCTTCACATATGTTGGCGGCCATATTACAGCAAGCAGGCTATAAAACAGGTTTGTACACATCGCCACATTTGATAGATTTTAGAGAACGCATAAAAATTAATGGCAAACTAATTCCAAAAACAGATGTCGTTAAATTTGTAGAGAACTATAAAACCATATTTGAAGACATTGAACCTTCTTTTTTTGAATGGACTGTTGGATTAGCCTTTCACTATTTCGCAGAACAAGAAGTTGATGTTGCAATTATTGAAGTTGGGTTAGGTGGCAGGCTAGATTCAACAAATGTAATTAAACCGCAATGTTGCTTAATCACAAATATCGGTTTCGATCATGTGAATTTACTTGGAAATACGCTACCTTTAATAGCAGCTGAAAAGGCAGGAATCATTAAAGAAAAAATACCAGTTGTAATTAGTCAAACTCAACTTGATGTGTTATCAGTATTTAATACAAAAGCACAATCCTTAAAAGCACCTATAATATTTGCGGATAAACAATATAAAATACTTTCGCATGACTTTCAAGATGGGCTATTATGTGTTGAACTATTGGAAAAAATAACTAATAACACACAACATTATAAACTTGACTTGACTGGTACTTATCAACTAAAAAATCTTCAAGGTGTTTTATCATGTATAAAGAGTTTAAAACAAAAAGGCTTTTTAATTGAAGATGAAAATGTTTTATACGCTTTACAACATGTAAAAAAACTAACTGGCTTAATGGGTCGTTGGCAAATACTAAGTGAAAAACCTCTAATAATAGCAGATACAGGGCATAACGAAGACGGCATAACAGAAGTCGTAAAAAACATTGAACGTTATTCTTATAAAAAATTGCACATGATTATTGGTGTTGTTAATGATAAGGATGTAACCAGTATTTTAAAACTCCTGCCTAAAAATGCCACATATTACTTTTGTAAAGCAAATATCCCAAGAGCATTACCTGAAAAAGAGTTGTTTGATTTAGCAAAACAACATGACTTAAAAGGAAAGAAATTTGCCTCCGTAGCATTGGCTTTATCAGAAGCTAAAAAAGTGGCTAAAGCAGATGATTTGATATTTATTGGCGGTAGTACATTCACGGTGGCGGATGCTATTCAATGAAATTAAACACCTTCGTTAAAAAAAGTTAATCATCTAAACAATCTAAATTTTAGTTTTGTACATTTACTTAGCATGAGCAAGTATAATTTAGGCATAATATCCGTTTTAGTTGGAGTAGCGTTGGTTGCACTTATTGCCGTTCAAATATATTGGATACAAAGTTCTGTTAAACTAAAAGAAGAGGAATTTGAACGCTCAGTAAATGAAGCATTAAAATCTACAGCTAATAAACTCGAAAAAATCGCCTATTCAAACAAAATTTCTAAAAAAATAAAACTTCGTAAGCAAGGTGTTAAAATAACAAAACCTGCATTAAAAACAGTTGCTAATCCAAGCGGAAAAGATGTTCAGGTAAGAATTTTTGAAGAATTAAGTACCGATTCTTGTGGCGTTGTGACGAGTAAAATGTCGCAAAAAGAGTTTATTGGAGACTCGATCAATTCTAAAAATCATTTTACTCCCTATGAATCCATAGAAAAAACACAAGACAGAGTAAGTCAAGCGAAAAATTTCGAGAATTTACGTCATGAGTTGATGCAAAATAAAAATGAAATTGTAAATGACTTATACGATGAATTAATTAGTATCAATGTTTATAAAGACTATAAGCCAAAGGTTGACTCGCTCATGCTTGATACGATTTTAAAACAAGAACTAATAGATGGAGGTATTACAACAAACTTCAAATATTCTATTTCAAACAAATTAGGTGATTCGAAAACAAATGGTAATTATAAAGAACCGCAAATGGACTGCGATTCCGTATCGTGTTTCTTTGCTATTAATTTATCACCTAACAATGTATATGTAACGCCACAATTTTTAAGTGTGCATTTTCCTAATCAGAAAAACTTCTTACTCCAAAAAATGTGGCTCATGCTATGTGTTTCAGGTATGGTTATTTTAATACTCATTCTCGCGTTTTACTATACCATTTCCACCATCTCCAAACAAAAAAAATTATCAGATATTAAAAATGACTTCATTAGCAACATGACTCATGAGTTTAAAACGCCAATTAGCACTATTTCGCTAGCCTGCGAAATGCTCATTGACGGATCTGTTTCTAAGACGCCAGAAAAACAAAGTCGCTTCATGCAAATGATAAGAGACGAAAATAAGCGTTTAAGCATCTTAGTAGAAAGCATCTTACAAACTTCTATACTAGATAAAGGAGAATTTAAACTCAAGCGCTCAGAAAACGATGTGCACGATATTATTGAACAAGCCATCCAAAACACACAACTTTTAATTGATGCTCGAGAAGGTATTATTAGTAAACAATTAAATGCAAAAAATTACGTTATCAATGCAGATAAACTTCATTTAACTAATATTATTTTCAATTTAATAGATAATGCCATAAAATATTCGCAAGTAAAACCCGAGATTCTTATTACGACAAAAGATACTGAAAATGGAATTGAAATTACCATAAAAGATAACGGAATTGGTATTAGTAAAGAGGATCAACGAAAAATATTTGACAAGTTTTATAGGGTGCCAACAGGCAATGTTCACAACGTAAAAGGCTTTGGTTTAGGATTAAGTTATGTTCAGGCGGTCGTTTTTAAGCATAATGGCACAATTAATGTTAGTAGTGAATTAGGAAAAGGCAGTTCGTTTAAAATAATAATGCCTTACAATGAAGTAATTTAAAAACTAATTAAAAAAAATGAGTATGGACAACGTAAAAACACAAATTTTATTAGTAGAAGACGATGCTAATTTAGGGACTTTGCTACAAGAATACTTGGAAGCAAAAGGATTTGAAACAAAACTGGCTACAGACGGAAAAAAAGGATTTGACGCATTTTGCAAACAAGGTTTTGATTTACTGTTGCTTGATGTGATGATGCCCGTAAAAGATGGCATTACCCTTGCTAAAGAAATCAGAGTAACAGATAAAAACGTGCCGATCATTTTCTTAACTGCAAAAAGCATGAAAGAAGATACCATGGAAGGATTTAATGCTGGCGCGGACGATTACATCACTAAGCCATTTAGCATGGAGGAGCTTTTAGCAAGAGTTAACGCAGTATTACGAAGAAGCAGTAAGCAACGCGTTCATAATGCAGATGATTCAACTTTTAGCATTGGAACCTATGCATTTAATTCAAAAAACCAAGTGTTAATGCTTGCTAATAAAGAACAAAAGCTAACAACCAAAGAAAGCGAATTGATGAGACTTCTTTGCATTCACAAAAATGATGTATTAGATAGAAATTTTGCACTGAAAACAATTTGGCATGATGACAACTATTTCAATGGAAGAAGTATGGATGTTTACATTGCTAAACTTCGCAAATTCCTGAAAGACGATTCAAAAGTAGAAATTGTCAACGTACACGGAAAAGGATTTAAATTATTAGTGAATTCATAAAGATGTTTTTGAAGAAATTACCACTTTCACTCATAGTACTATTTACTATCATTGAAGGTGGTTTTTTTTATGCCCAAGAAATTCCATCAAACTACATTTGCCCGCGTGGCAATCCCGGTCATGGTGGGTTTATTTGTCAATGTTCAAATCCTACAAAATACTTCGATTCCATTTCATTAAAACAATTACGCATTCAATCATATTGCCCAAGAGGTATTCATAATTTTATTTGCCAGTGTACAAATCCTATAACCAAAATTGATACTGTTATTATTACAAAACTTCGTAAATACAAATACTGCCCACAAGGTATTCATGATACTTATTGCCAATGCGGCCCAAATAGATATCCAACCGACAAAAAATACATCATCGGTAAAAAACCTAAGAAGTTTATTCGAAAGCGTAAATCACCCAGATTAGAACAATAAAGTTGGGAAATCTCCTAAAAGTGACTTATTTTGTAAAAGAAATAATTCACTTTTAGTTTGTATAAAACAACACATATTTCAGAAATTTTAAACGCTAAGTGTATTGGTCATTCAAACCATGACGTCAAACATTTGCTCATTGATAGTAGACAATTAACTGAACCTAATCAAACCTTATTTATTGCTCTTATTTCTAAAAGAAACGATGCACATCAATACATTTTTCATTTATATCAAAGTGGCGTTAAAACATTTTTAGTCAGTTACATTCCTGAAAACTGCAAACAAATTTCAGATGCGTGTTTTATTATAGTTGACGACACCCTTACTTCGCTGCAAAAATTAACAAGCTACCATCGCCATCAATTCAATATCCCAACCATAGGCATTACTGGTAGCAACGGAAAGACGATTGTAAAAGAATGGCTATATCAACTCCTAAAAAACGATTATTCCATTTGCCGAAGTCCAAAAAGTTTTAATTCGCAAATAGGAGTTCCATTATCAGTTTGGCAATTAAATAATCAACACAACCTCGCTATTTTTGAAGCTGGCATTTCCGAAAAAGGAGAAATGAAATTGCTCGAAGAAATTATAAAACCTTCGATCGGAATTTTAACCTCTCTGGGAACAGCACACGACGAAGGCTTTGCAGACACAAGCGCAAAACTCAAAGAAAAATTAATTTTATTTAAACAGTGTGATATAACGATCATTAATGCGTTATCTATTCATGCTCAATTAAACGATATACATAAATATGCAAAAAACGCATTTATCATTTCGGAAGAAGAAAGTGCTAATCTTCAAATTTTAAAAATAGATTCTAATTTACATGCCACTAAAATTACTGGTATTTTTAATAAAGAAACATATAGCATATCCATTCCTTTCACTGATAAAGCGAGCATTCACAATGCCATTACCTGTTGGGGTACCTTGTTACATTTATCAATTCCAAACGAAATGATTGAAAGCAGAATGCAAAATTTGCAATCTGTTGAAATGCGATTAGAATTAAAATTGGCTAATAATAATTGCATATTAATAAACGACTTTTATAATTCAGATATTAATTCCTTAGAAATTGCTTTGCATTATCAAAAGCAACAACACCGTGGCGGAAAAAAAATAGTTGTTTTATCTGATATTGAACAAACCGGAAAACACGCAAAACAATTGTACGAAGAGGTTTCGGCCCTACTCAACTTTTTTAACATAGATGTTGTGATTGGAATTGGAAAAGAAATTTCTCGTCAACAAACTAGCTTTAAAGGTGAATGCTACTTTTTTGACAACACATCTGATTTTTTAAATGATATAAAGACACACCCAAATTTACAATTTCATCATGCCATCCTATTATTGAAAGGCGCTCGCAGATTTGGTTTTGAAAACATCAGTAAACAATTACAACAAAAAAGTCACGACACTATTTTAGAAATAAATTTAAATAGCTTAGTTCAAAATTTAAATTTTTACCGCTCACAAATAAGTAACGAAACCTTGATCATGTGCATGGTTAAAGCAACTGGTTATGGTGCTGGAAGTTCAGAAATTGCCTTTACGCTTCAACATCACAACGTAAATTATTTGGCTGTTGCTTATACAGACGAAGGTGTTGATTTACGAAAAACTGGCATTCATTTACCAATCATGGTGATGAGTCCTGAAGAATCTTCTTATGATGATTTAATTGATTATAAACTAGAGCCCGAAATTTATTCGTTTAAAGTAGCTCACGAATTTATAAATGCCCTTCAAAATAAAGCAATTGCAGAGCCCTATCCTATTCATATCAAACTCGATACTGGTATGCACCGATTGGGCTTTGAAGAAAAAGACATACGTGAATTAATTGAACTTTTGAAAAGAGAAAAAAGTTTACAAGTAAAAAGTATTTTTTCGCACTTAGTGGCGAGCGATAATGAATCTTTTGATGATTATACACATAAACAAATTTCGTTATTTGATAATGCAGCACAACAAATAGAAAATGCAATTGGTTATCACACCTTAAAACACATTTGCAATTCTGGAGCCATCACCCGTTTTAAGCAAGCTCATTACAACATGGTGCGTTTAGGTATTGGCATGTATGGCATCGGATTTAATCACTTTGAAAAACAACATCTAAAAAATATTAGTACGTTAAAAACTCGTGTATCGCAACTTAAAAACCTAAAAGCTGGAGATACAGTTGGCTATAGCAGAAATGCCATGATAACCCAAGATACAACAATAGCAACTATTCCAATTGGTTATGCTGATGGATTTAGTAGAAAATTAGGCAACGGTCATTTTAGTGTTTCTATAAACAATCAAACAGCCTACACTGTGGGAAATATTTGCATGGATATGTGTATGGTTGACGTAACAGGGCTAAATTGCAAAGAAGGCGATGATGTTGTTATTTATGAAACTAACGAACAGCTTCATCAATTATCCCTAGCTATGGAAACAATTCCCTATGAAGTATTAACTGGAATTTCTTCACGTGTAAAAAGAGTGTATGTACAAGAGTAATTTCAGAAAACAATTGTTTGATTTTAGTTGTTTGAAAATAGCTAAATTAGCTATCCTTGTTTTATGTGTCTATAGTTTTATGTTCTTGACTTCATGCAACAATGAACCAAATAACCCGTCTCCAAAACATTCTATCACAAACCCAACCTTTGTGGAAATTGCTCCAATTATTTTTAAAAATTGCACGCCTTGCCACAGACCCGGAGAAAGTGGTCCGTTTGAATTAATGAATTACGACGACGTAAAAAAATATGCTAATAAAATTAAATTTGTAACTCGAACACGCTACATGCCACCTTGGCCTGCTGATGCAACATACACGCACTTTATTGGCGAACGCCTATTGACAGATGAAGAAATTGAAACTATAAAAGTTTGGGTTGAAAACAAAACACCGCTTGGCGATGCTTCAAAAATACCAAGCGCACCAACCTTTTACAAAGGTTCTCATTTTGCCAAGCCCGATACCGTTATACGATTCAAAGATTTAGTTCCGATAAAAGGAAATGGAACAGACTATTTTTACATCATCAAAATGCCAATGCAATTTAGTAAAGACACTTTCGTGCGCTACTTTGAATTTGTGCCATCACACCATAAATTCGTACATCATGTTAATGGACATTTGATTAACTATTCATTAAATTCTAAAAAAAATAACAGCCAGGGTTTATCCTATGCCATAGATGAATACAGCGATTACAAAGCTTTGTACAAGCAAATGAATATTTTAAATGATGACGGAACATTTCCAACACTCACACCAAACACCGTTTATTATTTACCAGGTTATGTGCCTCCAACTTATCCTTCAGGCATTGGTGGTTACAGAGTCAATAAAACATCGAGTATTTTAATTAAAAGTATTCACTACGCACCAACCAATAAAGACAGGCTCGACAGCTCTTACATCAATATTTTTTACGGACCAAAACCAAAGCGTCCCATTTTTGAAACGCAATTAGGAACTTTTGGTATTTCAAACATTGAGCCCGAATTAATTTTACAACCCAACCAAATTCAAACCTTTACCACCAAAGCAACATTAGATGCAGATATTTCGATGTTATCTATAAATCCACACATGCACTTATTAGGCAAATCGTTTTGGGCATTTGCTATCAAACCAAATGGGGATACCATTCCACTTATTAAAATACGCAAATGGGATTTTAAATGGCAATATTATTACACCTTCGAACATCCTATTAAAATTGAAAAAGGAACAACCATCAATGTTTTTGGAACGTTTGATAATACCAACAAAAATCCAAACAATCCAAACAGTCCGCCAAAACTAGTAACACAAGGTGATGGTATAAAAAGCATGAAATCAACTGAAGAAATGTTTCAGTTTATATTTACGTATTTACCCTATCAAGCAGGTGATGAGAAAATTAATTTAAAAGAATAAAAAATAATGACACCCAAACTTTACATCGTTCCAACTCCTATTGGAAACCTAGAAGATATAACTCTCAGAGCAATCACCGTATTAAATTCCGTTGATTTAATTTTGGCTGAAGACACGCGTAATTCCATCCATTTGTTACGTCATTTTAAAATTGGAAAACCACTTCGCTCATATCATGCACACAACGAACACGAAACGGTGAAGCAAATTGTAGATATGATTTCTTCTAATCAATCCATTGCCTTAATATCAGATGCGGGCACGCCAGCCATTTCTGATCCAGGTTTTTTATTGGTACGAGAATGTATAAAAAATGGCATTCAAGTTGAAACATTACCAGGCGCCACAGCCTTTGTACCAGCTTTAGTAAATAGTGGTTTGCCTTGCGACAGTTTTGTATTTTATGGATTTTTGCCGCAAAAAAAGGGTCGACACACCAAACTCCTTTCTTTAAAAGAAGAAACACGTACCATGATTTTTTATGAATCTCCGTTTCGATTGGTAAAATTGTTAGAAGAATTAAAAGAGTATTTATCTCCAACACGACAAGTATCTGTTTCGCGCGAATTATCAAAGCTTTACGAAGAAAATGCAAGAGGAACGGTAGAAGAACTCATTGCACATTTTACAGCAAAAACAGTAAAAGGAGAAATCGTTGTGGTATTAGCAGGCAAAGACGATGAGTAAAAATTATATTTCATAAATCGCTAAATTTTTCGCATTTTTACAAGCCTTTTATGACAGACACATCACATACAGAAATCACTCCCAAGCGTATTGCAATTATGGGAAGTACCGGCAGCATCGGTACGCAAGCCTTAGAAGTTATTAAAGAAAATCCTCAGCATTTTGAAGTGGAAGTTTTAGTAGCGCATTCTAATGCGGATTTGTTAATTAAACAAGCCATTGAGTTTAAACCCAATGCGGTTGTAATTGGTGATGAAAGTAAATATGAAACAGTCAAAAATGCTTTATTTCAGCACGACATAAAAGTATATGCAGGTTCAAAATCCATTGAGCAAATTGTAGAAATGGATACCATTGATGTGGTGTTGGCTGCTATTGTTGGTTATGCTGGCTTATCATCAACCATCAATGCCATCAAATACAATAAAACCATTGCCTTAGCTAATAAAGAAACATTGGTTGTAGCCGGTGATATTATTACCAAAATGGCTTATAACAATGGGGTTAATATTTATCCCGTTGATTCGGAACACTCGGCTATTTTTCAATGTTTGCCTGGCGAGTTTGATAATGACATCGAAAAAATTTATTTAACAGCAAGTGGTGGCCCATTCAGAGGAAAAGACAAACAATTTTTAGCGTCTGTCAAAAAAGAACAAGCTCTCAAACATCCTAATTGGGTGATGGGTGCAAAAATCACCATCGATTCGGCAAGTCTTATGAATAAAGGTTTAGAAGTGATTGAAGCAAAATGGTTATTTAATTTAAAACCCAATCAAATTGATGTGATTGTTCATCCGCAAAGCATTGTGCATAGTTTGGTACAATTTACAGATGGCGGTATGAAAGCGCAAATGGGTGTACCTGATATGAAATTGCCCATACAATATGCATTCACCTATCCAAAACGAATCAAAAATAATTTCCCTCGTTTTGATTTTTTAAATTACCCAAATTTAACGTTTGAAAAAGCGGATACAGATACATTTACAAATTTGGCACTGGCTTATAAAGCCATGGAAAAAGGCGGAAACACAGCTTGTGTGTTAAATGCCTCTAACGAAATAGTGGTACAAGCATTTTTAGAAGATAAAGTTGGTTTTTTACAGATGAGCGATATCATTGCTTCTGCAATTGATAAAATGCCGTTTATAAAAACACCAAGCATCGACGATTACATTCAATGCGACAAAGAAACACGAATTTTAACAAGCGAATTAATTAAAAAATAAATACACCTAATGGAAACATTTATCAGAATAGCACAATTTATAGCAAGTTTAGGTTTGCTTATTTTACTTCACGAATTTGGACATTTTATTACCGCACGAATGTTTAAAATACGCGTGGATAAATTTTATCTGTTTTTCGATTTTTTATTTCCATTACCAGGAGTTTTAAATTTTGCCATTTTTAAAAAGAAAATTGGTGATACTGAATATGGTTTGGGTTGGTTCCCCATGGGCGGATACGTTCAAATAGCGGGTATGATAGATGAAAACTTAGATACTGAACAAATGAATAAACCTGCCGAACCATGGGAATTTAGAGCACATCCAGCCTGGCAACGTTTAATCGTTATGCTTGGAGGTATCATCGTTAATATTTTATTGGCATTCATTATTTATGCCATGATATTATTTACTTGGGGAGAAAAGAAAATTCCGATGAGTAGTTTAAAAGGCGGTATCGAATGCACTGATTCACTTGGCATGGCAGTTGGTTTTAAAACAGGTGATAAAATTATTTCGGTAGATAATGAGCCAATCATTTATTTCGATGATTTACGAATTACTATTTTAACAGGAAAAACAGTTCAATTAGAAAGAGACGGGCAATCCATAGAATTAAAATTACCAAAAGATTTTTTAGATCAAATTGCAAAAACTGAAAACATAAATTTTATTACAGGTCGCGGACCAGCCGTGTTTTTAGAATTCCCACAAACATCTTTAAATCGCGAAAGTGGATTAAAATCTTACGATCGAATTGTGGGTATTAATGATTCCATTCGTTTTACATTTAATGATGAATTTAAAACACACTTAGCAAATTTTAAAGGGCAAAACATTACTTTAAATATTGAAAGAGAAAACAAAGCTATTTCGCTTCCAATCAAAGTAAGCACTGAAGGTAAAATGGAAGCACACATGGCGTCTTCTAATGAAGATTTAGAAAAGCTTGGTGTAATTAGTGTAGAAAGAAAAACATATGGCTTCTTCGAATCTTTTCCTGCAGGCGTGGTGATGACTTACGATAAATTAGCATCTTATGTGCGTCAATTTAAAATGATGTTTACACCGTCTACTGGTGCTTACAAACACATTGGTGGTTTTAAATCGATGTCGAAAATGTTTGGCAACGAATGGGTTTGGGAAGAATTTTGGACACGTACAGCATTTTTATCTGTAGTGTTAGCCTTCATGAATTTATTACCAATTCCTGCATTAGATGGTGGGCACGTTGTATTTACAATGTACGAAATGATTACTCGTCGCGCCCCAAGCGTTAAAGTGTTAACCTACGCACAATATGTTGGCATGGCGTTTTTATTGTTCTTAATGTTGTACGCTAACTTAAACGATTTTTTACATTTCTTTAAATAATCCATTTGTTTTTTGAACCCTCAAACAGCTTGTATACCATGAAACTAGTGATTCAACATTTCCTTTTACTTTGTCTATTACTCATTGTAGCGTGTGCTCAGGCGCAAGAAAAAACTATGAATACAGGTAAAAAAAACACAGAAAGAGATGTGGCATCAAAAAACAAAATCATGCTCATCCCATTTGAAAACAAAATGTATTTAAGTGAAATTGATGCAAAAATTAATCAAGAATCAAAGTTATCTGCCAAACAAATAAAAGCCATGATGCGTGATGGTTTAAATGAGCAACTGTATAAAAAATTAAAAGGAACGATGAGTGTTGTTGATATGTTGGAAGACACTTCAAAAACTCAAAAAGATCTAGGAAACATTTACCAATACTTAGCATACCAATATCAAAAAACTCCGAACCAAGAAAAATACAAAGCCCCTTCCAACGATAAGGAAAATAAAAATGTAAATAAAGGTCAGTTAACCGTTGAAACCAATGGTGATTCGCGTTTCATGAATGCTAAATTAAAAAATGCAACCCTAGTACCCTATTTAACAGGAAAATATAAAACGAACTTATACTTATTTGTGAATGAATTAGACATTAAATCATTCAACGCAATTCCTGGTGATTTTAGTTCCGATTCCAACAGAAAAATAATAGTGCATTATACCATTTATACCTTTGATGCGAAAGAAATAAATTCAGGAATTGCGGAAATCGCTATGCCAGTTCAGGTTAATAATCCAACTAAAATAATTAACACTTATTTTTCTCAAGTAGCTGATTTAATTGTACAACGGTTAAACAAAGCGTTACTCGTAAACTAACATCTGTTTTAAAAGAGCAGTGATGTTTTTAACAGG
>JBILCJ010000204.1:0-3843 GCA_044353195.1 Bacteroidia bacterium
CATCAATAATGACTTTTGTAGTTTCACTTTCAATCAATATAGATGATCGCAATCTGTTATCTTTTGGATCATTTGATTTACAAACAGCGCATTCGCAACAAATAATAGGGACGCCTTGTGATGTTCCTGTACCAAGAAATGTGACAGTCATATTAATGTTGTTTGATGAGTTGGAAATAAATATCTTGATTAAGTAAACCTAACACTAAAGTAAATACGATTCCGAACATAGCGCCCCAAAAATGAGCCTCATGGCCAATCCTATCAACTGATTCATTTCCTGCTTGACGTTTACTTAAAAAGTAACTGATGCCTAAATATAAAATTCCAAATACCCATGCAGGCATTGGAATAAAAAAGAAACCCAATTGAGAAAAAGGTGAACAGGTGATGAAACTAAAGATTAAGGCGTTAACAGCTCCGCTGGCTCCTAAGGAAGTGTAGTAGGTGTTGTTTTTGTTTTTTAAATATTCCGAAATTGTTGATGCATAAATACCGCCAGTATAAAGAAGCATATACATTACCATTCCCAGCTTTTTATCAGGCACGAGTGCAGTTCCCATTAACAAAGGTAAAACCTGTTCCTCTACAATTGGCCCAAACATGAATAACGCATACATGTTAAAAGCTAAATGAAGGTAATCGGAATGAAGAAATGCATGCGATAAAAATCGATAATGTTGATTATTATGCGAGATAGAATAGGGGTGAAAAATGTATTTGTATTTTATGCTCGGGTTATTCATAGCATACATAGAAAAGGCAACTGTTATTATGAGTATAGCTATGGTAATCATCGGGCCGTTTTTAAAAGAAATTGTTGTTTGGTAAATGTATAAATTTTAAACAAAAAAAGAGCTACAGGTGTAACTCTTTTTTTTCTGCTTTATAAATCGTTTTTTATTATTCAATTGATTTATTTAATTCCTCAACAGATGATTCGAATGAGAAAGCATCATTTAGCAAAAAATAATTGTTTGTATCTACGCATCTCTTATAACCTATTTTAGCTAATTCTAAACGAGTTGCTTCAAAGCTAAATAATAACATAATGTCTTTAATTTGAGCGGCGGATAAGCAGTTCGATTTTAAAATTTGCTTAGCTGTTGTTAATTTAGTGTCATCAAAACTTTGTTTACTAATGGTTTGTTTAGCAGATGAAAAACTTGAACTTGACATCGCCATAGCGCCATTACATCCAGTTGATTTAATTACTGGAGCAGATGTTGATGAATTGTTTTGGGTCGTTGTTGTTTGGTAAGATGTTGTAGTAGTCGTAGTAGAATGATTTACTTGATTAGGATCATTCACATTGACATTCATGTTTACTCCAGGGATGTTGATGCCTATGCTAATATTTCCATTGCCTGAGCCATTTCCGCTAGTAGATGTTGTTTGGTGCGTTGTAATTGTACTTTGAATTTCTGGCAATGGTTCAGTATTGTAATGAACTTCAGGAACACTTGCGGAAACTGGAGCCGCTTGTTCGATAGGGACTTGACTAAAGAAACGCATCACATTTTCTAATTTATTATTCTTTTTAATTTTATAGGTTACTTCCAATGGCTCTTTAGACTCAACATCTGTAACGTTTAAATATTTTTTTTCAATGGTGCCTTGTTTAGTATCTTCAAAAATAATTTTAGTTGAATAATAGGGTTGTGTTAATCCTGAAACTTTGACATTTGTTAAGGCGACTTCATTTTGTCTGATGCCATTTAGTACAACATAAAATTTTAATCCATCTTCAGAAAAGATAATTAAGTTAGAGCCGTTCTGTGCAATAGAAGCTAATGATAATAAGGCAAACGCCATTAAACTGTAAATTTTTTTCATGGTTTAGTTTTAGTAGATGAATATTAGTTTGTAGTTATTATTTCAAATATAATAAAAAATATAAATAAGCAATTATACCGTTAATAAACTCCAAGCTTCCGGTTTGTCATCAAAACCAATTTTTGTTTGAGCCCAAACATTTTTAAATAAATCGGAATGCCGATAAGCTTCTATGTATTTTGCATCTTTCCATAAACTATACGTAAAAAAAATAGTTGGATTGGAGGCGTCTTGTAATAATTCTACAAAGGTACAGCCTTCAACAGCCGCAATTAACTCTTTTTTACTATTAAATAATGCAACAAATTCTCCAACGAATTCAGCTTTAAATGTCATTTTAACGATGCGCTTAATCATATACTTCTATAATTATTTTATCAATATGGTATTTTTCAAATAACGATTTACTAAGAACGATTTTTGTTGCCGAAAGCCCATTTAACGCTATTTCCAATAAGTTCATTGAGTTAAAAAAACAAATAACTTCACCGTGATTAACGTCATCGTAGGTATTAGAGATTTTATCAATAGTTCCTGAAGGTAAATCGATGCTAAATCGTTTATTACCAATTTTGTTTTCAAATTCTTGTTTTGTAATACTGGTAATTAAATTACCGAAATCATCTTCATAAATTACTTTGCCTTGCAAATTACTTGGAGTTGTATAACTTTCAAAATGAATGCTCCTACAATAGTCATTCGTTAACAAGCTAAATTCTTCTAATTGTTTGTTGGCTAATAATTTCAAGGCAACATCCACAAATACATCTCTTAAGTAAAAAGCATGTTGATGTTCATGCTCAAAATATATTTGGTAAACAGGTTCATCAAAATGCTTGTCAATTAAAGTAAATAAACCGTTATCCGGGCTAACAATGAATTGATTATTATACTTAGTGATTAGGTAACGTTTATTATCAAGGCCAATATCTGCTCTCGTCGACATTGAACTCACATTTTTAACGGCGAATAAATGAATGGTGTTTTCTGTAAAATATGGAAGAGCGCTTTTTAAAGCAAATGCGCCCTCAGTATGAGCATGCCTATTAACATCACATGCTAAATCAACAATTTTACAATCTGGTTGTTTGCTATACAGCAATCCTTTTACCATTGCCAAATAAGGATCTCGATATCCCAAATCGGTTGTAATGGTTATGAGTTGCATATGGAAAACTTTTTAAATTTATTCTAAATGTAAATATTATTTTAGCTCTAACTTTAAAATATATAGCAATTGATTAACACGATTATTAACATTTAGTAAAGCCATTTATATCACCACATGATTGAGAAAACAATAACAATAGACAGTATAGAACCAGTTGAAATTTACGGTGTAAATGATGTGAAACTCAATGTGATAAAAAAGTTTTTTCCAAAACTTAAAATTGTTGCAAGAGGATATTCTATTAAAGCACTTGGTGAAGAAAATGAAATTACGTTTTTTGAGAAAAAACTTAATATGCTGGTTGATTATTATCATAAAAATGGCATTTTGACTGATACGGTGATTGAGAGATTACTCGGGCAAACCGGCGACAATTTGATTAAAGAAAAAGAGGATGCTGTCACTAGTGATATTATTTTGTTTGGAAACAACGGATTAGTGATAAAGGCTAGAACTGAAAATCAAAAAAAAATGATCACTTCGGTTAACAAAAACGATATGTTATTTGCTGTGGGGCCTGCAGGAACTGGAAAAACTTATACAGCTGTTGCCTTGGCTGTTAAGGCATTAAAAAATAAAGAAGTAAAACGCATTATTTTAACTCGTCCAGCCGTTGAAGCTGGTGAAAATTTAGGTTTCTTACCTGGAGATTTAAAAGAAAAATTAGATCCCTACATGCAGCCATTATACGATGCGCTTTTTGATATGATTCCTTTAGATAAATTAAATCAATATCTTGAAGCAAATATCATTCAAATTGCACCTTTAGCATTTATGCGCGGTAGAACTTTAGATAATGCATTTGTTATATTAGATGAAGCACAAAATACGACTGA
>JBILCJ010000019.1:0-19088 GCA_044353195.1 Bacteroidia bacterium
CATCGCATCGCAGTATGCTGCTATATTATCATAGTGCTCAATTTGTGTTGTAAATTGACTGCGACTTAATCCTAACGTATTATTTACAAATTCATTTCCAAATGCAATCCAGTTGTTGTTTGGATAAGCTACATAGTGCGCATTAAAGTTACCAGTGGCTCCACCAAATTTTGCAGAAAACGGAATGGCTTTTAATTGATTTAATTGTATAGTCAAACGTTCCACAAACACATACATTTCTTTTCCTAAGCGAGTTGGAGAAGCTGGTTGTCCGTGTGTTCGTGCTAATAACGATACCTCTTTCCATTCCTTAGCTAATGACGTTATTTTTTCTATTACTAGTTCTAATGTTGGAATGACAACTTCATGGGTAGCATGTTTTAGAGAAAGTGGAATGGAAGTATTATTAATGTCTTGTGATGTTAGTCCGAAATGAACAAACTCTAAATAATTTTCTAACCCGTGTTGTGTTAATTTATCTTTGATAAAATACTCAACAGCTTTCACATCATGATTCGTTGTTTTTTCAGTTTCTTTAATGATTTGAGCATCAGCGAATGAAAAATTTTGATAAACAGATTTTAAACTTTCTATCTGACTGTTTGATAATTTTGGTAATTGAGGCAACCCTTGTTGAGCTAATAAAATAAAATAGTCTATTTCAATTTGCACACGGTATTTTATCAACCCAAATTCTGAAAAGTAAGTTGCTAAATCTTCTGTTACTTTTCTATATCTTCCATCAATAGGTGATATAGCGGTTAAATTCGTTAATTCCATAGCTTTAAAATAAAGGTTAAATATACTCAATTATGATAGGATAGCCAACGGCTCATTGACTTAATTGTGTATGAAAGGAATAGGGGATTCCACTAATTTTTTTGCAGATTGCTTTTGATATGGTGCTAAACCAAATTTCTCGTTGACTTCTAAAAGGGCTGCCAATACCAATTGAGAATAGTTTTGTGAGGCTGATTTAAATTGTTTTGTTTGTGTATGCCAAAGCGTATAAATTAATTGCATATCGCCGTTTGTTGGTCGAAAACTAAATAATGCTTTTTTTACATTGCCTGCACCTGCGTGGTAGCAGTGCATCACTAATAACCTAAACCATAAATCATTTTCTTTGTAATCTTTTATTCCTAGAGAGTCTAATATATCTCTGGTTTTTGGAATGCATATTTTTTTGATTAAGCTTGATGCGGCATATGCAGATCGATCAAAATCACTACGTTCGTCTATGTGTTTATTTACTTTTAATCCGAATAGTCTCGCAACATCTTTCATTAATTGAAATGATCCGTAAGCTCCAACATTCGATTTTTGCAACTTATTCGGACTTTCAATCATTAAAATAGTTTGTGCGTACCAAGGGTCAACTCCATTAGCAATAAAATCAGTAATTCCTCTGTCGAAATTGGTAGATGCTTTTTCAAAATTGTAAAAAAAACTTTTACCAGTAGTCATGAGTATTCGTGCAGAGTCCATGAGGCAATGCATATATCGCAAACTATCTTTGATGGCGTTTTTTCTGGCAATACAAAGCGTATCCCATTTATAGCAGTGAACAATATGTAGTATATGTCTATTTTCTGGTCGATTTAATAAGGCACTATCTTTATGTAGATGCATAATTTTTCTCCAGAAGATTACATTTGGCATGGTATCACATCGTAAATCATACACTTGTTTATTGTACACAAAGTTTATTTTTTCTTTTGTGATTAAACTTTGAACAGTAATTACATCTTCTTTCAAATTATAAATTGGCGTATAAGAAATGGTATTGCTGTCGGGTGGAGCAGCAACAAACAATTTTATAAAAAGAGTTATAGAAGTTAAAAATGACATAGTATAAAAAACATTAAAAAGGTACAGTTATAAAACCAAAATTAATTTAGCGTTTTCTGATATTTTTCAACAGTTGAATTTTAAGATTCAATAAAATAAAAAAAGCATTCGTTATAAACGAATGCTTTTTAAGAAAATGATTTTACGATTTATTTAGAATACGTAGCGCTTGCCGACATTAACTCACGATTCATGCGAGCAATATTTTCAATCGAAATTCCTTTAGGACATTCTGCTTCACAAGCACCAGTGTTTGTGCAGTTTCCAAATCCTTCTTCATCCATTTGAGCTACCATTTTAAGCACACGTGATTTGCGTTCAACCTGTCCTTGTGGTAATAATGCTAATTGTGAAACTTTAGCAGATACGAATAACATAGCTGAACTATTTTTACAAGCCGCTACACAAGCTCCACATCCAATACATGCTGCTGCGCCAAACGCATCATCAGCTGCTTCTTTTGGAATTAAAATATTATTAGCATCTTGTGCATTACCTGTATTTACTGATACGTATCCACCACTAGCAATGATTCTATCAAATGCACTTCTGTTAACAGCTAAATCTTTTATAACTGGAAACGCACTACTTCTCCATGGTTCAACAACAATTGTATCACCATCGTTAAAGCTACGCATGTGAAGTTGGCAAGTTGTTACACCATCTTTTGGTCCGTGTGGACGACCGTTGATGTACATGCTGCACATACCACAAATACCTTCGCGGCAATCGTGATCAAAAGCAATAGCTTCTTTTCCTTCTACAATTAATTTTTCGTTTAACACATCAAACATTTCTAAGAATGACATATCTACTGAAATGCCTTTTAATTGATGAGTTTCAAAGCTTCCTGTAGCTTTTGTGTTTTTTTGTCTCCAAACTTTTAAAGTTAGATTCAATTCTTTTCCGTGTCCTGATCCCATTTTTTCAATTAGTTAATTTGATAATTAGTTTATTAGACAATTGTCGCATCGACTCATTGCCACATCGACTCATTACTTGTAGCTTCGTTGAGCGATTTTAATATTCTCGTATTTTAATTCTTCTTTGTTTAAGTCCCACTCACTTACTCCTTTGTATTCCCAAGCAGCAACATAGGCAAAGTTTTCGTCATCACGTTTTGCTTCACCTTCTTCAGTTTGGTGTTCTTCACGGAAATGGCCCCCACAACTTTCCTCGCGGTGTAAGGCATCTTTACACATAAGTTCACCTAATTCAATAAAGTCGGCTACTCTACCTGCTTTTTCTAAATCTGGATTAAATTCATTAGCTGTACCAAGTACACGAACATCACTCCAAAATTCTTTACGTAACGCTTGTATTTCTGCAATAGCGTCTATTAAACCTTGTTTATTACGTGCCATTCCACACTTATTCCAAATAATCAAACCTAAACGTTTGTGGAAACTTTCAACAGATTTTGTTCCGTTGATGGTTAAGAATTTATTGATTAAATCTGTTTGTTCTTTTACTGCAGTTTCAAATGCAGGATGATTTGTTTTTAATTTATCAATAGAGTCTGCTTTATCTTTTTCTGCACTCATACGAGTTACTTCTGTTGATAAATACACACCTAACGTGTAAGGAATTACAAAGTAACCATCGGCTAATCCTTGCATTAATGCAGAGGCTCCTAAACGATTCGCACCATGGTCAGAGAAGTTTGCTTCACCTAAGGCATATAAACCTTTTACAGTAGTCATTAAATTATAATCTACCCATAATCCACCCATTGTGTAGTGAACAGCTGGATAAATACGCATTGGTACTTCGTAAGGATTTTCTCCAGTAATTTGTTGATACATATCAAACAAGTTACCGTATTTTTCTTTTACAACTTCTTTTCCTAAGCGCATAATTTCCTCATGGCTTGGGTTGTGAATATTACGTTTTGTTGCTTCTGTTTTACCGTAACGAGCTGTATTAAATGCAAAATCTAAGTATACGGCCATTTTAGAATTACCAACACCATAACCTGCATCACATCTTTCTTTGGCTGCACGAGAAGCAACGTCACGAGGTACTAAATTACCAAATGCTGGGTAACGACGCTCTAAATAATAATCTCTTTCTTCTTCAGGAATATCTGTCGCTTTTCTTGTATCATCTTTCTTTTTAGGAACCCAGATACGACCATCATTACGCAATGATTCTGACATCAAAGTTAATTTTGATTGATGATCTCCTGAAACAGGAATACAAGTTGGATGAATTTGTGTGTAACAAGGATTAGCAAAGAATGCTCCTTTTTTATGAGCTTTCCATGCAGCAGTTACATTACTTCCCATTGCATTGGTTGACAAATAAAATACATTACCATATCCACCAGTACATAATAATACAGCATGACCGAAGTGTTTTTCCATTTCGCCAGTAACTAAATTACGTGCAATGATACCACGTGTTACACCATCAATGGTAACAACGTCTAACATTTCGTGACGGGCACATAATTCTACATTTCCAGAACCAACTTGGCGTTGTAATGCAGAATAAGCACCTAATAATAATTGTTGTCCAGTTTGTCCAGCTGCATAAAATGTACGTTGAACCTGTGTTCCACCAAATGAACGGTTACTTAATAAACCGCCATATTCACGAGCCAATGGCACACCTTGCGCAACACATTGATCAATGATGGAAGAAGAAACTTCAGCTAAACGATGAACGTTTGCTTCGCGTGCTCTGTAATCACCACCTTTAATGGTATCATAAAATAAACGATAAGTGGAGTCACCATCATTTTGATAATTTTTTGCTGCGTTAATTCCACCTTGCGCAGCAATACTATGAGCACGACGAGGAGAATCTTGAAAACAAAACACTTTAACTTTATATCCCATTTCAGCTAATGACGCTGCAGCAGACGCGCCAGCAAGTCCAGAGCCTACTACTAAAACTTCCAAACTACGTTTGTTAGCTGGGTTTACCAACGGAAGGGTAGAACGGTATTTTGTCCACTTTTCTGAAATTTGTCCTTCTGGTATTTTAGAATCTAATTTTGACATATCTTAAACTTTATAATTTTTTATTGAATAATATGTAAGTGCATAGCTATTGGCATAGATGCAAATAATAAACTAACGATGATAGAAAACCATACACCAAAAGATTTGATGGCAGGCGTATAATTTTTGTGATTGATTCCTAAGGTTTGGAATGCAGATTGAATTCCGTGTAATAAATGATAACACAAAGCACCTACACCAACTAAATAAATAGCAACAAAATACCATTGATCAAAAACCACTTTCATACTTTCAAATGAATTGTGCTCATGATGGGTAAATACTGCTACTTTAGTTGGAAACCAAAAATTAGCAAAATGCACAACAAAGAAAATAAGTAATAAAGAACCTAAAACCCCCATACTGCGGCTATACCATTTTGAATTGGCTGATCCATCAATTTTAGCATAGGCAATTGGTCTTGCTTTTTTGTTTTCCATCGTTAATCTTAAGGCTTGAATAATATGAATCATAAGTCCAGCTAATAATCCTATTTCAAGGATTCGAATAACAGGGTTGTGCGACATAAAATCTGCTGCTGCGTTAAATGTTTTTCCTCCATCATTAAAATAAATGCAAGCATTAATGCTTACGTGAATAATTAAGAAAGTTGTAAGAAATAAACCAGTAATTCCCATTACTATTTTTTTTCCAATCGATGTTTTCAAAAATCCTTGACTCATATAAAATTTATTTATTTTTTTTACTCGGCAAATGTATAATTGTGAAGCGTTTAAAACAATATTTTTTTGCCCTATTTATTACTTATGTAACAATCTTGTGTCTAATAATGTTTAATCTTGGTTAATTAGACTCTTATTTGGAATTATTCTAAATTTTAACAAACTCCAATTATCTGTTTATTCCTCTTTTATTTAAAGCCTCTTGATAGGCTTTTGCGTTTTTTTGATGCACAGCATATTCATTGGTGTAATTTGAATACCCGCTAAAATCAGGTTTAGCACAAAAAAATGTATGGCTATGTTTCGTGTAATTTAAGACAGCCTCTATGGTTGTTGGTTCTACTAAACAAATTGGTCCTGGAGGCAAGCCTTTATATTTATAAGTATTGTAAGGTGAATCAACGTCTTTGTCGGAGGATAAAACACGTTGCACATCAAAATTTTGATTAGCAAAAACGAGTGTTGGATCTGCTTGTAACTTCATATTCTGTTTCAAACGGTTAATGTAAACGCCTGCAATTTTATTTTGTTCAGATTTAATATGGCTTTCACATTGAGTAATGGACGCAATGGTGATTATTTCTGAAACAGAATAACCTAATCCTTTTGCTTTATTTTTTTTACCTTCTGTCCACACCGAATCATAGGATTCTTTTAATAATTTAGTAAAGTCTTCTATGGAAGTTGCCCAACTTATTTCGTAAGTTTTTGGAATAATTAAGGCCATCATATTTTTTGAATTCAATTCAAATGTTGATGCTAATGTTTCATCATCATTACAAAATGATTCTAAATCATTTTTTTCTATTTCTGTTTTCTCTGCAACATAATTAATAAATTGTTCTTTAGTCCTTATTTGAGAGTTAAAAAATAATTTTACTTTTTCTTGTTTATTTTTTTTGATGGCGTTAACAATGGCTCTATTACTCATTTTAGAGTCAATCCTGAATTTGCCACAATGGATGTTAGTTGGCAAATCCATTTTTCTAGCTATCCATTCAAAACTTTCTTTATCATCAATAATCTGTTGATTGTAAATTTGATCTAACACATCAGTGTAGGAAGAGTTAGATTTGATGTAGAGATACGTGTATTTTTTTCCGTTAAGCGTGACGTTACTTTTAAAAATATTTTCATAGGCAAGATAACCTGCAAATACTATCACAGCAAAAACAATCACGTAAAATGTTTTTTTTATAAGTTTTCCTTTTGCCATTTTAAAAGCGTTGATTCGCCGTATAAAGTTTAACGTATTTTAAAATTTAGCTTTGAGCTACTGTACTTGTTATGCTTAATTCTTTTAGTTGTTCGTCACTTATTTCACTTGGACTATCAATCATCACATCGCGCCCTGAATTATTTTTCGGAAATGCAATAAAGTCTCTGATGCTATCGCTTCCTCCAAACAAGGAACACAATCTATCAAATCCGAATGCTAAACCTCCATGTGGTGGCGCACCATACTCAAATGCATTCATTAAAAATCCAAATTGTTTTTGCGCTTCTTCTTTTGTGAATCCAAGTAAATCAAACATTTGCGCTTGAATGTCTTTATTATGAATACGAATACTTCCTCCGCCAACTTCAACACCATTTATCACTAAATCATACGCATTGGCTCTTACTGCTCCTGGATTTGTTTTTAATAAATCGAAGTCTTCTGGTTTCGGAGACGTAAACGGATGGTGTTTGGCATGCCATCTTCCAGCTAAAGATGCTAATAAATTAGGATCTCCATCATTCCATTCTAACAGAGGAAAATCAATAATCCATAAAGCTGAAAATTTAGTCTTATCTCTTAATCCTAAACGAGAACCCATTTCTAAACGCAATTCACTCATGGCTTTGCGTGTTTTTTCATCATTGCCAGATAACACTAGCATTAAATCGCCAGGCTCAGATTGACAGGCGACAGACCACGCTTTTAAATCTTCTTCATTATAAAATTTATCGACACTCGATTTAATAGTTCCATCGGCATTATGTCGTGCATACACTAATCCTGTTGCGCCAATTTGTGGTCGTTTAACCCATTCCGTTAATTCATCTAATTGTTTACGCGTATATTCTGCGGCACCTTTTGCACAAATCGCAAGTATGGTTTCTGCACCATCAAACACAGGAAAACCTTTCCCTTTTGCAACAGCATTGAATTCAACAAATTTCATGTCGAAACGTGTATCAGGTTTATCATTGCCATAAAATTTCATCGCATCGGCATACGTCATGTGCGGAACATGAGGCATGTCAATGTTTTTTACCGCTTTAAATAAATGACGAACTAAACCTTCAAACGTATCTAATATATCTTGTTGCTCAACAAAGCTCATCTCACAATCAATTTGAGTAAACTCTGGTTGTCTGTCTGCTCTCAAATCTTCATCTCTAAAGCATTTTACAATTTGATAATAACGATCAAAACCACCAACCATCAACAATTGTTTAAATGTTTGTGGCGATTGAGGTAGTGCATAAAACTGCCCCTCGTTCATGCGACTTGGCACAACAAAATCACGCGCGCCTTCTGGTGTAGATTTTATGAGTACCGGTGTTTCTACTTCTAAAAAATCTAATTGATCTAAATAATTACGTGTTTCAATTGCCATGCGATGACGTAATTCTAAATTTTTACGAACTTCATTTCTACGTAAATCTAGGTAACGGTATTTCATGCGCAACTCATCGCCACCATCTGTATTATCTTCTATTGTAAACGGAGGTGTTTGTGATTCATTTAAAATTTTAAATTCTTTGACTAGAATTTCAATTTCACCTGTTGCATTGTTTTTGTTTTTACTTTCTCGTTCAATAACAGTACCTGTAACTTGAATAACAAATTCGCGACTTACACTTCTCGCTTGTGCATTCATGTCTTTATCAATCTCTTCGTTAAACGCTAATTGAGTAATACCATAGCGATCTCTTAAATCAATAAAAGTCATTCCTCCCAAATCTCTTGATTTTTGAACCCAGCCGCTAAGTGTAACTGTTTTATTTATATCAGAAAGTCGAAGTTCTCCGCAAGTGTGTGTACGTAACATAGTATTTTTTATAAGCTACTAAGGTAGGCTTTTTTTAGAAAAAATAGTAAGGTAAAAAATGAAATGCAATGTCTGATGTACCTTTTTTAGTCTTTCAATTTATGTTAGTAAAGATTTCAGTTGATAAATATGTTTTCAGTTCTAAAAGTTACATTTGTGTTTTTTATGAAAACTAAAACAGCGTCGTGGATTATTTTAATTGTGCTTTCATGTATTTGGGGAAGTTCTTTTATTTTAATGAAAGAAGGATTAAAAGGATTTTCGAGCGATGAAGTGGCAGCTTTAAGAATTACCATAGCTTCATTGTTTTTACTCCCATTTTTAATTAAGTATTACAAAATAGATTTACGAAAAAACATAAAAGGCTTATTATTAGCTGGTGTTTTCGGTAATTTAATACCTGCGTTTTTATTTACAAAAGCAGAAACGGAAATCAGCAGTAGCTTAACGGGGATGTTAAATGCTTTAACGCCTTTATTTACAATAGTGATTGGCTTTTTATTTTTTAAACAAACGATATCAAGAAATCAGCTGATTGGCGTTGGAATTGGTTTTGTTGGAGCGATTGCTTTAATTTATTTTGGAGATAATGCGGATTCCTCAAAAAACACCATGTATTGTTTATTAGTTGCCCTTGCCACATTATTTTATGCGTTAAGTGTAAACGCTATCAATACGCATTTGAGCGGTATTAATTCAATCGTGGCTACAGTTTGGTCGTTTACCTTAATTGGCCCCATGGCGGCTTGTTATTTATTTGGTTTTACAGATGTTGTAAAACATGCTTCTCAAAACCCTGCCGCTGGCTCTTCTTTATTTTTCATATCCATTTTAGCCATTTTTGGTTCCGCTTTGTCGGTTATTGCTTTTAATCAACTTATAAAACTGTCAGGAACCGTTTTTGCCTCAAGTTGCACCTATTTAATACCCATTGTAGCAATTGCTTGGGGTTTTTTATACGGAGAAATCATCAATTTGCTCCAAATTGCGATGGTAGGCGTTATTATTTTAGGAATTTGGATTATGAAATCGAAAGGCAAAACAGGTGTTGAGGAAGGTCAATTGCCTGAAGTTGCGCCTGAAAAAGACTAATTTTTTCGATTTTCGCTTTAATTTGAACCTTTCTATGTTAAAAAGTATTGAAAAACTTTGGCAAATAAAAAAAAGCGTCTATCTTTGCCGTCCTTAAAAAATTATTATTAACTAAAAACCAATACCCAATGTACGCAATTGTAGAAATAGCAGGGCAACAATTTAAAGTGGAACGAGGCAATAAAGTTTACGTTCACCGCCTAGATGCTAACGAAGGTGCAAAAGTAGAGTTTGACAAAGTTTTCTTAATTGAAAATGATGGAAAAATTTCTATTGGAAGCCCAACTGTTGATGGCGCAAAAGTTGCAGCCACAGTAATAGAACACGTTAAAGGTGATAAAGTAATCATCTTTAAGAAAAAAAGACGTAAAGGTTACCAAAAATGGAATAACCACCGTCAATCTTTCACTCAAATCTTAATTCAAGGAATTTTAGGTAAAGGCGAAACAGTTAAAGAAGAATTAAAAGCTGAAAAAGCTGTAAGAAATTTCTTACCTCCTTCTTTAAGAAACAAAGTTGAAAAAGTTGAGGTTGTTGCTGAGAAAAAAGCTCCAGCTAAGAAAGCAGCAGCTAAAAAAGCTCCAGCTAAAAAAGCAGCTAAATCAGAAGATTAATAACACATTAAAAACTAAATACAATGGCACATAAAAAAGGCGCGGGTTCCACAAACAACGGTCGCGAATCGCACAGTAAACGTTTAGGAGTAAAAATATTTGGAGGTCAAGCTTGTATTTCTGGTAACATTATCGTTCGCCAAAGAGGTACTCGTCACAATCCAGGTGTAAATGTTGGAATGGGAAAAGACCATACATTATTTGCATTAGTTGATGGAAAAGTTGTTTTCAAAAAGAAAAAAGATGACCGTTCTTATGTTTCGGTTATTCCAAACGAAGCATAATTTTATCAAAAAACTACATTCAAAAAAGCTCTTTGGTAAACAAAGGGCTTTTTGTGTTTTTTGAAATAGAGTTTAAAGTTTTTTAAAACAGATTACAAAGATTAAATTTACGTCACCAAAAAAATTAGTATGTTACAGTTAAGCTATATCAGAGAAAATAAAGAAGACGTTTTAAAACGTTTAGCGATTAAGAATTTTAAAGATGCTGAAAGCATTATTGATTCTATTTTAAAATTAGATGATAATCGTAAATCAGCTCAACGCCAAGCAGACGATGTTAAAGCAGAGGCTAATGGTTTAGCGAAACAAATTGGTGAAATGATGAAGTCGGGTAAAAAAGAGGAAGCCGAAACGCTAAAACTTAAAACAACCGAATTAAAACAACATGAAAAACAGTTTGATGATCAATTGAAGGCCATTGAAGCTGAGATTCAAAAATTATTAGTGACTGTTCCAAACACGCCAAACTTGACGGTGCCAAAAGGAAAAACACCTGAAGATAACGAAGTAGTTAATGAAGTAGGCGCAATTCCTGTATTACACGATAAAGCAGTTCCACATTGGGAATTAACTACCAAATTTAATTTAATAGATTTTGAATTAGGTGTAAAATTAACTGGTGCAGGTTTTCCTGTATATAAAGGAAAAGGCGCAAAATTACAACGCGCATTAATTAATTATTTTTTAGATAAAGCAACATCAAAAGGATACAACGAAGTTCAAGTACCCATTTTAGTAAATGCTGACAGTGGTTACGGTACAGGTCAATTGCCTGATAAAGAAGGACAAATGTATCACTGTCAAGTGGATGATTTATATTTAATTCCAACAGCTGAGGTTCCTATTACAAACATGTATAGAGATGTGATGTTAAAGGAAAGTGATTTGCCAATTAAGAATTGTGGCTACACACCTTGTTTTAGAAGGGAAGCAGGAAGCTATGGAAAAGATGTGCGCGGATTAAATCGTTTACATCAATTTGATAAAGTTGAAATCGTACAAATTACTCAACCAGAAAAATCATACGAAACACTTGAAACGATGCGTGAGTTTGTTTCTAGTTTATTACAAGATTTAGAATTGCCTTACCGTACTTTAAAATTGTGTGGTGGCGATATGAGTTTTGGTTCAGCATTAACTTACGATTTAGAAGTTTGGAGTGCTGCCCAACAACGTTGGTTGGAAGTAAGCTCCGTTTCTAATTTTGAAACATTTCAAACAAATCGTTTAAAATGTAAATACAAAGATGCAAATGGAAAAACACAATTTGCACATAGTTTAAATGGAAGCGCATTAGCATTACCTCGTATTGTGGCGTCTTTATTAGAAAATAATCAAACGGAAGATGGCATACGAATACCAAAAGTATTAGTGCCTTATACAGGATTTGATTTTATTGACTAAGATATTTGTATTTTTTATTAACTGTTTAATGGATTACTTCAGCCTTCGTGGTTCCGTTGTATTGTATAATTAACGGTTGTTTTTCATTCACAATACTCAGGTTTTCTGAGAAGTGTTTAAAATTAAAATCGATGGGCAAAATAACAAAACGGTATTTGTGATGATTTAATTTTAACTCATTGATGATGTTTGTTTTTTCTGTTTGAGAAAATTCTTCTAAAAATAAATTTTTTGGTTTTACTTTAAAGTGTAAATAATAGTCAATGGCTATCATTTGCTTTAAAATCAAATCGTCTGGATGATTGATGTTAGCATAAGCAGTTAAAATGTCAAACACATCATTTAACGAATATTTATGGTAATCTTTTTGAGTTCCAAAATAAGCGCCAAGGTTTAATAAAAAATCAAAAATGCTATAATGTGTTGTCACATACTTTAAGGTATTAATGGCTTTTTTTCCATTCCAATAAATTTCTAAGGCATGTTCTAATTTTACAATTTGAGCGAGTTGTTCTTTTGATAGATACTTGCTTTCAATAATTTGATAGGGAGGCAAGGGATCATAAACAAATCCGTGTTCGTTTGATTTATCACGCACAGGCGTCCCTTTCAAAAATTTTAAAAATCCTAATTGCATTTCGGGAGCAAATAATTTAAACACTTCTTCAATACTGTATTTAATATCATCCCATTCATCTAATGCTAATCCCACAATTAAATCAAGATGCATTTCAATTTTATCTTGTAAGTCTAAGATGATGCCTTTTGTTTTTTCGAAACTTTGTTTTCTACTAACGGCTAAATTTGCTTTCTGATTCAAGGTTTGAATCCCAATTTCAAATCGAAATAAATTTTTAGGAACTTTTTCGTGAATGTATTTGATAATATCAGGATGTAAAATATCAGCAGTTATTTCAAACTGAAACACATTATGAGGTTTATAGTTTTCTAAAATAAAGTCAAAAATATCTAAAGTAAAATCTTTTTTAATATTAAATGTTCTATCCAAAAATTTAATCACTTTACCATGTTCCATCATGTGAAGCAACGTTGCTTTTGTGCTCGCATTAGGCAAATAGCGCACTTTATTATCTAAGCTTGCTAGACAAAATTCGCATTTATAAGGACAGCCTCTTGATGTTTCAATATATAGAACCTTATTTAATAAATCTTCGGGCTTATCAAACCGATAGGGCATGCTCGTTTCAAAGTTTTTTAAATCAAACATGGGAGCCGTTTTATTGGCAACAATCTGATTATCTTTTTTATAGACTAAACTTTGAACTAAATCAACGTTAGGGAAACTAGTAATAAATTCATTAAACGGCGTTTCTCCTTCACCTACAATGATGTAATCAATATCATTTCTACTAATTACATCATCATATTCATAGCTCACTTCAGGGCCTCCTAATAAAATTTTAGTTTGAGGATTGAGTTGTTTGATGAGTTCTGTGACTGCTAATGTTTGTGTGATATTCCAAATGTAACAGCTAAACGCAACTACATCGTATTGTGCACATTCTTTAGCAATATCCTGCTTATCTTCTTTAATGGTAAATTCTTTCCAAGCTAAACCTTCGTGTTGGTGATTTAATTCATAGAGTAATCTAATAGCTAAATTAGTATGAATGTATTTGGCGTTAAGTGTAGTTAGTAAAATTTTCATCAGTTAGTAAAGATACACGTTTATGAAATCTTTAAACAGTATTTAGAAAATTATTTTCGAATCATTTTTGAAGAATCATTAATGGAATGATGCCAAGAATTATAATGGCGATTAAACTCAGCCCAATCCCAAGCCAATTTTTTTTCGATAATTTTTCTTTAAAAACAATAACAGAAATAAAAGTGGATAGCGTTAAAATACTAAGGTTATTAATTGGAAAGAGTGTTGATGCTTCAAGTAGTTTACTATTAAGAGCCTTGATAATAAAAAACATGGTTCCGTAATTAATAATGCCCAACATAATTCCTGCAGGTATTGCCTTTAATTGAAATCGTTCTTTTTTTATTATGAGTTGATACAACAACACCATCATCCCAAATAGAAAAGCTGTAGAAAATATGGTTGATAAAAAGGCGTCAAAATCAATTTCACTTAACAAGTGCCGTTGCGCATAATTGATGGTTGTGTCAATAATACCGCCACATAAAAAAATAATGAGCGGAAATAACCATGCTCTTTTTTGTGCGTTTGCATCGTTTTTTTGTTTGTGCGAAACTAAATACACAGCAATCATTGCTAACACGATGCCTATTATTTTATACAGTGTTATGCTATCGCCATAAAATATAATGGCAACTGTAATGGGTATGACAACGGCCATCCGGTTTGCAACTTGTGCAACTGAAATGCCTAATTTTGCAGTTGCTTCGGCTATTACAAACAAACTTCCAATAAATATAATTCCTAAACCAAGAGCTACAGAAAACCACGATTGCTCAAAAGCATTGATAGGCGTCACCTGTGATGATGTAGTTAAAAATCCTAACGAACCTGCTACAACATAATTTACAATAATTGCTTGAAACGCATTGATTTTTTTGATGGCAATGAGCTTGAAAGAAATACCAAATAAAACAGAGGTAAAAATGGACAGGCTTAAAAAAATCATGCTAATTTATTTTTTATAATAAATAGTTTATCATGACCAATAGATTGATGAGATTCATTCTCAAATTCAATCATAGGAGCTTCTATTCCATTTTCAAAATTTAGATTTGGATTAACAAATACTTTCGCTTCGTCCCATAGTCCTGTATTTATGAAATGTTCTAGTGTTCTTGCACCACCTTCTACAATCACTGAGTTTATATTGAGTTGATAAAGTTGATGTAACAGTTCATCCATAAAATTTGTAAAATCAATTTTTATCCAATGTAAATTTTTTACTGTTTCGTTTTTGATGGAATTAAAAATGAGAGTTTTTGCTTTGTTATCAAACACGTTATAATGTAAATCTAAATCAAGTGATCTGTCAATGACGATTCTTATTGGATTGTTTCCTTCGTGCAAGCGTGCTGTGAGTTGAGGATTATCAGCAACCACCGTGTTATGTCCAACTAATATGGCTTGCTCTTCTGTGCGCCATTGATGTACTAATGCTTTGCTTTCTAAACCTGTAATCCAGTTTTCAGTCGTGTTTGTTGGTAATGGCATTTTACTCATAAAGCCATCGTTTGTTTGCGCCCATTTTAAAATCACATACGGTCGTTTTTTTTCATGAAATGTAAAAAATCGTTTGTTTAACTCTCTACATTCTTCATTTAAAATGCCGTGTATGACTTCAATACCTGCTTCTTGTAATTTTCTAATGCCATTCCCTGCTACTAATGGATTAACATCTAAATTTCCAACAACAATTTTTTTTATTCCTTTGCTAATAATTAAATCAGCACATGGTGGTGTTTTCCCAAAATGGGAACAAGGTTCTAAATTCACATATAATGTAGATTTTTTTAGTAAGGCATCATCTACTTTTTTAATCGCATTTGGTTCGGCATGCTCATTTCCATATGCAGAATGAAAACCTTCTGAAATAATGACGTCGTTATCCACAATGACACATCCAACTAGTGGATTGGGTGCTACATGTCCCATTCCTTTTTTAGCGAGTTCAATGCATCGCAACATATATGTTTCGTGATTTTGCATCTCGTTTTGTTTAATTAAATACCTCAAGAGTTACACCATCATAACTTGCAAATACCATTGTAGGATGAGAATTTTGGTGGTAGGTATTTCCAAATTTATCAATGGCAATGGCTCCAGCAAAACCATCAATAGATTTTAATTCATCAAATGTTTTTTCAAATGCTTCATCAATTAACATACCATCTGTTACGCGGGTTACAATTTTTGTCGCAACGGCTGCACTAACAATGTCTTCACCAACACCTGTGCAACTAACACCACAATCATTGGTAGCATAATTTCCTGCTGAGGTTGCTGAATCGGATATTCGTCCTGGCATTTCAAATCCTTTGCCACCTGTGGAGGTTGCTGCTGCAATATTTCCATGAGCATCAAGTGCAACACAGCCAACGGTGCCTATTCCTTTACTCGCCACTTTTTCTTCGTACTCTTTCCTTCGTTGAGGAATTTCGGTGCTACACTTTTCAAAACCGTTATGTCTTGCAAAATGTGTCGCGCCACTTCCGCCTAAAACTCGATCATCGTAGGTAAACAATTTTTCAGCTACTCTAATTGGATTTTTTGTATCCTCAATATTGATCACGCCGCTAAAGCGTTTGGTTAATCCATCCATGAGTGATGCACTCATTCTTATTTTACCGTCACTTTGAATTTGTGAACCAATGCCCGCATTAAATAATTCGTCATTTTCCAAAAGCTCAACCGCATATACAATGGTTTGTAAGGCTGTATGAGTTTTCAGGTAATCGTATGATGTTTCAGCAATTCGAGATAAAGCCTGTTGTTTGCCTAGTTTAGTTTCTGCGGATTGCGATGATTCGCTAAAGAAACCACCGTGAATAATTATTTTCATGAAAACAAAATTTTAAATAAATAACGAAACAATAGTAAACAAAGCAAATAAAACACTTGCTATACCATTTGTAGTAAAAAAGGCTAAGTTGATTTTCGATAAATCAGTTGGTTTTACAAGGGTGTGTTGAAATATGATTAATCCGCTAAACCCTGCAACGCCAATCCAATACAACACCTGTAATTGACCAAAGAAACCAGCCGATACAACACACAGGATAGAACACACATGTAATAATCTTGAAAATAATAAGGCGTTTTTCGTTCCTAATAAAACTGGAATGGATTTCAATTTGTTTTCTTTATCAAAAGCTTCATCTTGCAAAGCATACATAATATCAAAACCACTTACCCAAAAAAGTACTGTAAAAGAAAATAATAGTGGCAACCAATTAAAAACGCCTGTTACGGCTAAATATGCTCCTATAGGCGCAAGAGCCAACCCAACTCCTAATACTAAATGACACAAAGGAGTGAAACGTTTGGTGTAGCTGTAAAACAAAACTACAAACAACGCAACTGGCGATAAATAAAAACAAATGGAATTAATAAAATACGTTGACACGATAAATAAAAGCGAGTTGATGATAACAAAGCTTAAGGCGTGTTTGGCATGTATCGTGCCAGCTGGAATTTCTCTTACTGCTGTTCTCGGATTTAATTTATCAAAATGCCTATCAATGTATCGGTTAAATGCCATGGCCGCACTTCGGGCAAACACCATACATAATACAACTAAAACAAATAATTTGAGTTCAAATGGTTTATTTGTTTTAAGAGCCAAGGCAAAACCAATCATGGCAAAGGGCAAGGCAAAAATAGTATGACTTAATTTTACTAAAGAAAAGTAATGTTTGATTTTATCCATTAGTGTTTAATAATTAATACTAATAAAAAAATAACTGGAATCGAACTCAGCAACATACCAATATAACCGATGCTGAATGAGTGTTTAGTGATTTCATATTTTGCATTTAAATAGATATGAATCGTTGAAAAAATAAATCCTAAAATTGAAAATGCGAGAGCGAAAAATAAATAAAAAGGATTGAATAAGCATAAGCAGCATAACAATCCTAATATAACCGATAAATATCCTGATGCTTTAAACCAATTCATATTACAACACGTTATTTGTTTGTTCTTTTATTTTCTCTAATTCATCTTTCATATGCACAACTAATTTCTGCATCTCTGCATCATTTGCTTTAGAACCAATTGTGTTTACTTCTCTTCCAATTTCTTGACCAATAAAATTTAGTTTTCTTCCAGCCCCTGGTTCTTGCATGGTTTTTAAAAAATAATCTATGTGTGTTTGAAGTCTCACTTTTTCTTCATTGATGTCTAATTTTTCGATGTAGTAAATCAGTTCTTGCTCAAAACGATTGTTATCTATTTTATCTTTTGCCAGGCTATCTTCTAATCCTTTTTTGATACGCTCTTTGATGTGTTGTACACGACTCGCATCATGACTTTTAATACTTTCAAGCGCTTTTGAAATGTTTCCAATTCTATCATTGAAATCTTTTTCGATAGATTTCCCTTCATCTATTCTAAAGTTATCTAGTTCTTGAACAGCAGATAGTATTACTTCTTTCATGTCTAACCAATCTTGTTCATTTGGTTCTTTTCGCTCTGATTTTAAAACATCTGGCATTTTTAATACTTGCTTAAATAAGTCGCTTTGTGGCTCATTTAGTTCTTTGGCAAGTTCTTGCAATTTTAAAAAATACACTTTAGCTAGCGCTGTATTAATTTCAACAGGCGTTTCTTGGATTTTATTTTCTACATAAATTGATAAATCGATTTTTCCTCTTTCAAGCAATTTAGATAACTCACTTTTTAGTTCGTATTCTTTGTCTCTAAAGGCGGAAGATAATTTTAAATTTAAATCTAAATTTTTGCTATTGAGTGATCGTATTTCTACGTTTACAGTTTTCGTTGAAAACTCTTTTGAGGCTTTACCAAACCCAGTCATTGATTTTAACATGCCTTAAAAATACGAATATTTTTTATGCTAGACAGGTAGTTTATAGATTTTCTTTTCTTAGTCTAATGGCGTCAGAAAAGCTGATGCTGTATGTTTTTGAATCGAGCCAAGCATAAAAATTAAAAAACTCTAAAGCATTCTTTTCAAAGGAGTTTTTAAACACCGTAATTAATTCTTTTTTCAATAGTTGATAAGGGTCACCTTGTTTGTTTTCTTTTTTTAAGATGGCAATTTTTTTAAAATGATTTAAGAAAATGGCTTCAAACTGATGTTGATTTTTTTGAGTGTTAAAAAATCGAAGCGTTGATTTATAAATATAATGTAATAAATCATCGTTCCCAATTTCAAAGTGAACAATCAAGTAAATGAGTTTTGAAATACGAACAATATCTTGTCTTAAATTTTCATAATTCTGATTGATTATTTTATTTAACCAGTGTAACGATTTATTAAATTCACCAATCCCAAAATACACCATTGCAATGGCATGATAAATACGCAACAAGTCTTCATTATTTATTTTAGAATCGTATTTATCAAGATTTTCTATAACTAATGGAATTAATTTTTTTGCTTGATCATGCTCTCCGATGTAACAATAGAGAAGCATT
>JBILCJ010000143.1:0-6008 GCA_044353195.1 Bacteroidia bacterium
TTACAAAAACAGGGCATTTGACTTTATTATCTCGTGCTAAGTAATTTAATATATGTGATTAGTGATTAAATAGTATTGTAAAATTGTTTTATATTTGATTATGAAAACGAATACGATACATCATTTAAATACGATTCTAATACTAGTTTCTTGTTTAATTTCTTATGTTATTCCATTCGAATTATTTTT
Organism: Bacteroidia bacterium; assembly: GCA_044353195.1. Classification (GTDB taxonomy): domain Bacteria; phylum Bacteroidota; class Bacteroidia; order B-17B0; family Aurantibacillaceae; genus UBA4416. The sequence continues at coordinate 190 of JBILCJ010000143.1, forward strand.
ATTTTCTTATGGTATTTTAGGACCACTTCATTATTTAACAGAAATTGGTTGGTTGCACAAAAAGCAATATTTCACAAAGGGAAAATATGATTTTATTTTTTTAATTATCACCTGTTTGATTTTAGTATATTGGAATTATAATCCGCCTGAAATTAAACATCATGGATGGGTTGCAGACATTATTTTATTGAGTTTGTTAGTGAGTATCGGTTTGGTTTTCATTAAAGATTGGCTCTATCGTTTTATATTAATTTTTATTTCTTTAATTTTTATTTCCGTCGCAAATAATAATAGTTACTATTTTACTTGGATTGCTATATTTTTACCAACCATTATTCATGTTTTTGTTTTCACTTGGTTGTTTATGATATATGGCGTTTTAAAGGAAAAATCATGGGCTGGTTTGATTTCAATTATAACTCTGATTGGTTGTGGCATATTAATTTTCACATTCCAACCAGCTGGTTTAGGTTATACAGTGAGTAGCTACGTTCAGAATAGTTATGCTATGTTTAGCGAATTAAATTTCAGATTAATCAATACATTTCATTTAGGTAATTTAACCGAAGTTAGTCAAGTATTTACAACTAATATTGGATTTGTGATGATGCGTTTTATCGCTTTTGCTTATACGTATCACTATCTGAACTGGTTTTCTAAAACCTCTGTTATAAAGTGGCATTTAGTGCCAAAAAAAACGTTAATAGTTACCCTATTGATTTGGTTAATTTCTATTTCGTTGTATATCTACGATTATAATCTTGGATTGAAAGTGCTGTTTTTATTGAGTTTTTTACATGTGTTCTTAGAGTTCCCTTTAAATATTGTTTCTATAACAGGAATAGGGAAGGAAATTTTTTCATTATCGAAACATAAAAACTAAATCTTAAATTCTCTGAATTCTCCAGGATTTAATTGGTGTAAACTGATTGAATCAATTCGTACTCGAATTAATCTTGCTACTAAATATCCAAGCGCTTTGCACATCCTTCTAATTTGCCTATTTTTACCTTCCTTTAAAATAATTTTAAATTCAAATTCTGTAAGTTGTTCAATAAAGCAGGGTTGAGTTTTGCAAATAATAATATCTACACCAGCTCCCATTAATGCGATAAATTCATTTGTTATAGGTTTATTTACTGTTACAATATATTCTTTTTCTTTTTCTTTAAACGGACTAGATAAACTCTGAATATATTTCCCGTCGTTTGAAAGGATGAGTAATCCTTCTGACTCTTTATCAAGCCTACCGGCAAACCCTAAATGTTTATCAAATGTAAATACAGTCGTTAAGTTATTAGCAATTTCTTTGTTATGCGTTGTTTCAATGCCTCGAGGTTTATAAAAAGCTATATAAGTAAATGGCGTGTTGGGTTTTAATAATTTGCCATCAAAATAGATTTCAGAGGTTGCATCAAATTCGCTGTTTTCAGTAATTAGAATGCCGTTTACAATTAATTTTCTTTGCTCAATCGCCCTAATAGCTTCTTTATTTGTAAAGCCCAGACTATGAACTAAATAATATTTTATGTTTAATCGAAAACTCATTCAGTACAATAATAAGTTTTTTATTTTTTATGGTGTAAAAATTACCTAAAATTAGGTAGATTTTGTTAAGTTTGTGGTTCTAAACTAATTATGGAAAAACAATATTTCGCGCATAGTTCTGCTTTTATAGATGAAGGATGTGATATTGGAAAAGGAACAAAAATATGGCACTTTAGCCATATAATGAATAATTGTACTTTAGGTGAAAACTGTAACATTGGACAGAATGTTGTTGTGTCGCCTGAAGTTGTGTTAGGTAAGAATGTTAAAGTTCAAAATAATGTGTCTATTTATACGGGTGTTATGTGTGCCGACGATGTTTTTTTAGGCCCTTCGATGGTTTTCACAAATGTTATTAATCCTAGAAGTGCAGTAAACAGAAAGTCAGAATACGCTAAAACATTTGTTGGGAAAGGCGCGAGTATTGGGGCCAACGCAACGATTGTTTGCGGTCACGATATAGGTGAATATGCATTTATTGGGGCAGGTGCCGTTGTTACAAAAACTGTTCCTGCATTTGCATTGGTTGTTGGAAATCCATCTAAGCAAATAGGTTGGATGAGTGAATTTGGTCACCGTTTAGAATTTAATAAAGACGGGAAAGCAACCTGTCAAGAAAGTGGTCAGGTCTATCAATTAGAAAATAATTTAGTAAAAAGAATTTCATAATATAACATGATGAAAATAAAGTTTGGTGTAGTTGGACAAGGGCATATTGGTAAACGACATGCTGAAATGATCAGACGCAATCCTAATTGCGAACTAGTAGCGGTGTGCGATGTCATGCCTAAAGAAAAATTAGGACTAGAAACATTAACCGAAAAATTTTATAATTCGATTGATGATTTGTTATCTAATCATCCAGATATTGAAGTATTAAATGTGTGTACTCCAAATGGAACGCATGCAGAACATGCATTGAAAGCTCTTGAATTAAACAAGCATGTGGTTGTTGAAAAACCTATGGCTCTGAGTAAAGCTGATTGTGAAAAAGTTATTTATACTGCTTTATCGCATAGTAAAACGGTTTTTTGCGTCATGCAAAATAGATATTCGCCACCAAGTGTTTGGTTAAAAGAAATTATTACCAATAATACGCTTGGTGAAATTTATATGGTACAATTAAATTGTTATTGGAACCGAGATGAACGCTATTACAAACCAGGTAATTGGAAAGGTACTCAGAATTTAGATGGAGGAACTTTATTTACCCAATTTAGTCATTGGATTGATATCATGTATTGGCTATTTGGTGATATTAAAAACATACAAGCAAAATTTGCAGATTTTAATCATCAAACACTTACAGATTTTGAAGACAGTGGTTTTGTTAGTTTCGATTTCATCAATGGCGGAATGGGAAGTATTAATTATTCAACGGCTGTTTGGGATAAAAATTTAGAATCTTCGTTAACAATAATTGGTAGTAAAGGAAGTATTAAAGTTGGCGGACAATATATGGACCAAGTTGATGTATGCAATATTAAAGATTATATCATGCCTGTATTAGATGCAACTAATCCTGCAAATGATTATGGTGCTTATAAAGGCTCAGCCAACAATCATCATAATGTTATCGAAAATGTTGTAGATACAATTAAAGGAACAAATAAAATTACGACTAATGCCTTAGAAGGTCTAAAAGTTGTGGATATTATAGAACGTATTTACGCATTAAGACCTAATCAATTAATTAATAAGAAAAAATAAAGAACACGATTTGCTAGAAAAGAATATTGATTTTCTAGCTTTGACCTAATTTAATTTTTAAAGATACGATAGACAAAAAATAATATTCAGATGGGAATTTATAAAGATATTATAGAGAAAAAAGCAACGATTGCAGTAATTGGATTAGGCTATGTTGGTTTACCAATTGCATTAGCATTTGCTAAAAAAGTAAAAGTTATTGGATTTGATATCAATGCAGAGCGTGTTGATTTGATGAAGAAAGGCATTGATCCAAGTAACGAGCTTACAAAAGCAGATTTTGAAAAATCAGATATTGTATTTACTCACAAATTAGAAGATTTAAAAAAAGCACGTTTTTTTATTGTGGCTGTTCCAACTCCTATTGATGAGCATAATTTACCAAACTTAAAACCATTAGTTGGTGCCTCTACAATGGTTGGGAAAATATTGAAAAAAGGAGATTACGTTGTTTATGAATCAACCGTTTATCCTGGTTGTACAGAGGAGGATTGTATCCCAGTTTTAGAAAAAGAATCTAAATTGAAATTTGTAAAAGATTTTAAAATTGGATATTCGCCAGAGCGCATTAATCCAGGTGATAAGGAGCATACCATTACTAAAATTTTGAAAATTGTTTCTGGATGCGATGCAGAGAGTTTAGATAACATCGCTAAGGTTTATGAAATTATTGTAGAGCCAGGAACACATCGTGCACCAAGTATTAAAGTAGCAGAGGCTGCTAAAATAATTGAAAACACGCAACGTGATGTAAATATTTCGTTAATGAATGAGTTGTCAATCATTTTTAATAAAATGAATATCAATACCTATGACGTCTTAGAGGCAGCAGGAACAAAATGGAATTTCTTAAATTTCTTTCCTGGTTTAGTTGGTGGACATTGTATTGGTGTTGATCCTTACTATTTAACACATAAGGCTGAATCGTTAGGATATCATGCTAGAGTAATTAATAGTGGCCGTTACGTTAATGATAGCATGGGCTTTTATGTTGCAAAAACGTGTGTGAAAAAAATTATTGCTGCAGGTAAAAATAGTTCAAAGTCTAAAGTATTAATTATGGGTGCCACATTCAAAGAGGATGTGAGCGATATTCGTAATAGTAAAGTGGCCGATATTGTCAAAGAATTAAAATCATTTGGTGTAAAGGTTGAAATTGTTGATCCACATGCCGACAGTGCAGAATTAAAACACGAATACGGTTTCGGATTAAATAAATTAGCGAAAGGATATGACGGTGTGATTGTAGCGGTTAATCATCAGGAATATAAAAGTTTAGATGAGAAGTTCTTTAAATCTATTTTGGCTCCAAAAGGAGTATTGGTTGATATTAAAGGAATGTACCGAAATAAGATAAAAGGAATAACCTACTGGAGTTTATAAAAAACTAAATTAAAAAAACATTGAATTATAAATTAAGTGGGTTATCTCCAGACAAAAAAACTCTTTTAGATGAAGGGAAATTACTTCCTTTAATGGAAGAATTTTACACCATACAGGGTGAAGGATTTAATACAGGAAAAGCGTCTTATTTTATTAGAATTGGAGGTTGTGATGTTGGTTGCCATTGGTGTGACGTGAAAGAAAGTTGGGATGCTAGCATCCATCCATTAACGCCAACCGAACTCATTGTTGATCATGTCATGGATAGTAAAACGCCCGCAGTGGTTGTTACTGGTGGAGAACCTTTAATTTATAATCTCACACATTTAACTACTCTTTTGAAAAAACAACAGATAAAAACCTACATCGAAACGTCGGGGGCTTATTCGTTAAGTGGTGATTGGGATTGGATTTGTTTATCTCCAAAAAAAACAATGTTACCAAAACAAGAAAATTATTTGGCTGCTCATGAATTGAAAATAATTGTTTTTAATAAACACGATTTTATTTGGGCTGAAGAACAAGCAAATCAAGTAAGTAAAGATTGTTACTTGTATTTGCAACCCGAGTGGAGTAAGCGCCATGAGATTACACCGCTCATTGTCGAATACGTTAAACAACATCCTCGTTGGATGATTTCTTTGCAAACGCATAAATATATTGATATTCCTTAATCTTGATTAAAAAAATTATTTAATCTCAGATGTTGGATTCGCTAAATTCTTCGCAGCAACAATATCCAATTTAATTGATCCAACCATTAATTTTGCTTCGGCGCGCAATGGAACATGGTTTTTGTCGTCAGTTAGCCAAACATTTAAATCATCTTCACGTTTAAAAATTCTGCCTTTTTGAACAATTGGTCTGAACTTCACACATCTAAATGTTCCGATATCACAGGTTATGGTTTCTTTACCGATGTATCTAATTTTTAATGGCCAAATTTCTTTATCTACAATGCTATTGATTGTAAATACATCACCTTCTTTTGCGTTTGATAAATTTAAATTTCTTGCAGAATAAAAAGCGGAAATCATATCTTGCGTTCCTTCAGGAATGTCAATTTTTTCACCATTTCCAACATCCACTTTATGTGTGTAATGATTGAAACTGTAATCTTGATTTGTGATATAACCACCTTCGTTTACTCTTCTTACAAACATCCATGGCAATAATGC
>JBILCJ010000020.1:0-18994 GCA_044353195.1 Bacteroidia bacterium
TCTTTCACCATCACCAAATGATTTGCGTGGCCCCGAACTTTCATATTTACCATCTTCACGTTTGGTATATGGTTTTCTTTCGCCATCACCAAATGATTTGCGAGGACCAGCACTTTCGTATTTACCATCTGCACGTTTTGTGTATGGTTTTCTTTCACCATCACCAAATGATTTGCGAGGACCAGCACTTTCATAGCTTCCGCCTTCGCGTTTTGTATAAGATCTTTTTTCACCACCCTCACGTTTTTCGTAAGGTTTTCTTTCTGATGAATCCGATTTTTTTGATTTATCTGAACTTGAATACGATTTTCTTTTATTAAAATCTGACGAACCACCTTTTGAAAACGTTTTTCTTGGTCCTTGACTATCTCTTGACATGTTGTAATTTTTTTACAAATGTAAGCCTTTTTTAGCGATTTCGGGTCGATTAAATAAAGCAAACGATTACCTTTGTGAAATGTATGATTTAGAATATCAAAAAGCACTTACGGATTATCTAGAGGGTTTTGTGAGTGAACGAAGAAAAGGCAGATTAGTTGAGGTTTTAGACGAACGCACTAATCATTTAACAGTTGTATTAGAGGATGTTTATCAATCTCATAACTTCAGTGCGGTGCTCAGAAGTGCTGATATTTTTGGCATTCAGAATATTCACTTTATTGAAAATAGAAACAAATATAAAATTAGCGAAGATGTTTCGATGGGTTCTACTCAGTGGTTGACCTTAAATCGCTATCAAAAATTTGAGAATAATACCCGCGAATGTATCACGCAACTAAAAAATAAAGGCTATCGCATTGTTGCTACATCATTAAACGAACGAAGTGTTACCTTAGATCAACTTAAAGTAGATAAACCAATTGCGCTGATATTTGGTACAGAGCTAACAGGCATTTCAGAAGATGTGCAAGACATGGCAGATGAGTTTGTGTATTTACCGATGTTTGGTTTTACAGAAAGTTTTAATATCAGTGTGTGTGCAGCCTTGTGTATGCACGAGTTAAGCACCAAGATAAGATCTCAAGTTCCTAATTATAAATTAACCGATGCTGAAAGAAAAGAAATTTATTTAGAATGGTTGAAAGTGTCAGTTAAAAAACACGACTTAATGATTAAAGAATTTGACGCAACGTATTTTAAAGATAAAACATAGTTGAATCTATTGTTGATTTAATCTTCGTCTTCAAATTCTAGCTCTGCATCTTTTTCCCAAATCTCCATTTCGCAAGGTTTACAATTAAATTTTAATTTGTATTCCAATTCACCTTGTTTTAAGATAAGTGGCTCAACTACTTTTTCGCCCATGGTGTCTCTTTGAAAACGAGCACATTTTCCTAATTCGTATTTCACACAATATTTAGTAACCATTACCCTTGATTTACCCGGATCCCATTGTAATTCAAAAGCTTTTTCAATATCAGTGACGCCATGTCGTTTGTAAAAATTACGAGCCATTTGATTGGACACATTGTAAGTAAAATCTAATTGAGAAACCGGATAAGGATGATCTGTTTTTGTAATAGGAAGTTCAATACGTTGGTATTCGTTTACTCTCACATCAATTAATTGTTCTAAAACAATTCTTCTTATTTCATTGATTTTAGAAATCGGTAAAAACCAATTGTTAGAAAATGTAACTTGAATATCGTCAACAATGAATGGCGTATTTCCTGTTTTTGAAAGATTTTTTTTGATGTTTGGAATGGTCGATTCTTCATTTTTAGCGACTTCTTTTTCTGCTTCAAATGATGAAACACTTTCATGTCCATCTTCATCTTTCGCTACCAATTGAAAGCCAGTTGTGGTTTCTGTAAAGTGAAGCGTTACCCCAATTTTACGAATGGCACTGTCTTCTCGTTCCACTAATCGGTTAAAGTTAGCATCCGAATTTCTATAAATAACGGTGCCTGGTTTAAGAGGTTTAAACGTGTTAGGTACAACAATATTATTGATAATGATATTGACTTGCGCACCATCTGGTTCATTGTTTTCATTGAGAAAAAATAGTCCATCGCCGTTGTTAAGCAATTCGCTATTTTCAATCACATATCCATTGGCTTTAACTTCTATTAATTTACCAATCAATTGTCCTTGTGATTTTGGACTTTCCCAAGAGCCAATTTTTTCGGTACGTTTATTTACAAAATAATCGGTGTAACCTCTGTTAAAACTTCGATCCATTTCTGCTTCGAAATTATAGAACGTTCGGCCTGATGATGCTTTTTGATAATGGTCATTGTTTTCTAAAAACGCATCTAATTTTTTTCGTAAAAAAGAAGTGTTGTTTTTTACATACACCATATCTTTTAATCGACCTTCAATTTTAAATGAGGTGATACCTGCTTCAATTAAATTAGGTAATTGATTACTTAAATCTAAATCTTTGATTGATAATAAATGACTATTTGCAATAAGTGTTTTTCCTGTACCATCCACTAAGTTATATGGTAATCGGCAATTTTGAGCACAAGAACCTCTGTTGGCACTGCGTTCGCCATTAGCAATACTCATGTAGCAATTGCCACTAAATGACACACACAAGGCACCCGACACAAAAAATTCTAATTCAACATCGGTTTCTTTACTAATGTCTTTTATCTGATCTAAATTTAATTCTCTGGCTAAAACAACGCGTTTCATCCCAGCATCTTTTAAAAATTTAACGTGCTTAGGATCGCGATTATTGGCTTGCGTACTCGCATGAATTACAATCGGAGGCAAGTCCATTTCCATAATGGCCATGTCTTGCACAATTAAGGCATCAACGCCAATGGCATACAATTGATGAATGAGTTTTTTACAATCTTCCAATTCATGATCGTACAAAATGGTATTAACAACCACAAAAACTTGAGCTTTAAATAAGTGTGCATACTTCACTAATTCTTCAATATCTTCCAGCGAATTGGTGGCATTAGAACGTGCACCAAATTGTGGAGCACCAATATAAACTGCATCTGCGCCCGCATTGATGGCCGCCATGCCTTGTATTAAATTTTTGGCTGGCGATAGAATTTCGATTTTCTTTTTCATACAAGGTGTAAAGGTCAGTATTTATTTGTTTGATTGCAAAAAAACAAGATGAGTAAAAAATATGCTGAGTAATCGCTTAACGGCTTAATACCATTTTACAGTTAAATACACCTGTTGATTGATATCAATAGTATTGTCTTTTGCATAAAAATAAATGGAATGCCCCAATTTTGTTTCTGCAAAATATTCATAACCATAGCCATTAAAAAATACATTGGTTACGGTTACTTGTAATAATGCTTTTTGTTTGGTGTCAACAATTTGTAATTGGTTAGGCCTGATGTAAGTTTGCTTTTTGGCTAAATTTGTTTTATTCGAAATTAAGTCTTCTTGGCTCAATACAAAATAACGCCCCATGAGAGAAGCAATGTTTTTATTTTTTGGTTGGTAATACACCTGAAACGTCGAGTCGTGTTGCGTTAGCTTGCCATTATCCATCACGGCCGTTTCATCGGCATAACGCAAGGCTTCTTCAGGCTGATGCGTCACTAAAATAACGGTTGCATTTTCTTTTTTAATTTGCGCTCTGATGTAAGTAAAAATTTTATCACGCAATGGTAAATCCAAATTACTAAATGGCTCATCTAACAATAATACTTTTGGAAACTCAGCCAACGAACGTGCAATAGCCACACGTTGTTTTTGTCCAGAAGAAAGTGTGATGGCTTTTAAATTTTTAAGAGCCGTGATGTCTAGTAATTTTAATAATTGATTGGCGCGTTTTTGTTTATACTCATCGGTATAACCCATCAATTTGTCTTTGATGTTTTCTTCAACCGTATGATTATCTAAGACGTAAAAATCTTGACTCACAAAACGCATATCAGCATGCCCTGGAATTAAATTATAGGCAGGTCCAAGCACAATTTTATGATCAATGGTAATGTTACCAGCTTCTAAATCTGTTAAGCCATAAATGCATTTAAGGAGCGTTGTTTTTCCGCTTCCACTTTTACCAATAATGGCTAATATTTTTCCAGCTTCTAAGGTCAGTGATACATCGCTAATTCCTTTAAAATGTGAGGAATTAGGATAATTATAAGCTATTTTAGTGACAGTAAGAATGGTCGTGTGTTTAGTTTGTAAAATTAAATCATGTTTAAAAAATGGATGGTATTGACATCATCAGCAAAATCAAAAACACCCGGTTCTTGTGTTTTTCCTAATGGCAACGTTTTCATACCTTCTAATTCAAAATTACTCACAACGCATTGTAAATTTTCCTTCAGTTGAGATATGTTTTCAACAAGCGAACTTTCATTAGTATAGGTTTCGTAAAACAAAACCGAAGTAGGGGCGTGTAAACTTTTATTTTCGGTAATCATTAAAAAATTATTATCCAAAAATGGCAATAAATCTAAGAGGTAAATCGCGCGATTGTATTCGTAATTATTATTGTACTTTTTATTATCAAGCACGTATTTATAATCGTAAAGCGATTCAAATAAGGCATCAAACGTGTAATTTTCGGGCACATATAATTTTGACACATTGCGGCAGCCTAACCCAAAATAATAAAAAATGTCTTTTCCTAATTCTTGTAATTCTTCACGTGTTTCTTTTCCGTTTAAAATCGCAATAGAGTTTCTGTTTTTACGAATGATGTGCGGGTATTTGCTAAAGTAATATTCAAAATGCTTGGCGGTATTATTACTTCCTGTGGCAATCACGGCATCAAAATCAGTTAATTTTCCATCCGAAAAATTGATGCGCGTTGCAAATTGTGGTTCAAAGTAAATGAGCATGCCAGCCAAAAACGTAATCAGCGCCGTATCATCGCTCGATGCTTTAATTAAAATGTTGTGTCCGCTCAGTAACACACACATCATATCATGAAAGCCAACGGCAGGAATATTGCCGGCCATAATCACGGCGACTGTTTTAGGATGTGTGGGTTCGTTTACTTGTTTGGCAAATTCAGTTAAATCGCTTTCATGCAGCATCACTGTTAAGCCTTTCAAGGCTCTTTCAATGTTTTCGGGACTAAACCAACCATTGTATTGATACGCAATATCCACTAAAGTGGTTAAATCATTGTGAAATTTTTGGTGTTTATCTTGATGTTTTTTTGAGATATGATCATTGATAAAAATACCTAATTGAACAAAAGCTTGAATTCGTTGTTTTAAAGTCATAAAAAATACTCTTATATTTGCAATCTTAAATTAAAGCATAAAATTACTCAAAAAATGGCTATTAAAATTACAGACGAATGTATTAATTGTGGTGCTTGCGAACCCGAGTGTCCAAATAACGCAATATATGAAGGTGGTGCTGAATGGCGTTTTGCTGACGGTACAAAAGTAAAAGGACAATTTACTGGTAAAAATACCGGATTAACTGTGGATGCAAACGATCCACAAGTGCCTTACAGTATGGATGTGTATTACATTGCTACGGATAAATGTACAGAGTGTGCTGGTTTTCATGATGAACCACAATGTGCTGCGGTTTGCCCAGTAGATTGCTGTGTAGCGGATGACGACCACAAAGAATCTGAAGAGGTACTTTTAGCGAAAAAAGACAGCATGCATTTGTAGGCTTTCTTTGAATTTTTTTTAAAGTTTTTGGGCGTTGCCTTCGGCCAGGCTTTCCGTTTCAATCTTTTTGTTCATTCTTCTCAAAAAGGATTTTCAATGCAATCCTTAACGCAGTGTATTTATTCATGATTTTATTTTCAGTCTTTGTTGGTGATAACAACAAAAAGGGTGCAAACAAGGACTTAAATATCTTTCTTGTTGTTTTCAAGTATTGATTTTAGTTTCTTTTTTGCATTAATTATGATTACTGAATCTTCATTTCTTTTTTTTAACTCTCTAGATTTCAAGTCTTTTGCATTTGCATAATAAATTCGTATTTCAACGTTGTTCGATTTTTGTTTTGATAACCAAATTTCATATTCTTTATCTGTAATTTCACCATCAGCGTTTGTTGAGGCAAGCATTTTTCCCATAATATCAGGTGGGTAATATTTATAATTCAAATTCATATTGATTGTTTTATATGAATTTTTCCAACAAAAGTATTTGACTTCTCTATCTTGTGGAGAATGCGTTTTGTCTGGTATACTTTGTAATTCATTTTGCTTCTTCGGCAACACCCAAAAAAAAGTATCGAAAAATGGCTCGTTGGAAATATTAAGTATTTTTTTGTTACTCAAATAAAATGTTATATCATCACTCTCAAATAATTCGTCCGATTTTCCATATTTGTCACTGAACATATTATACAATTCTCTGTCTATTTGTTTTAAAGTCAGAGGTTTGTTATTAATACTACTATTGCAAAGTAATCCAATACCAACAAGATTCGGTGAAAATTCTGGGATAATATCTGCTTCTAATATTTGGCCACCGACATATATATGATATTTGTAAATGTTATTTGTGTCATTGTTTTTTTTTATTTTACCACTCTTCATAAGGTTTTCACTTGTCTTTTCAAATTTTTCTTTATTCATTCCAAAATAATAATCTAAAAATAAATAATTAGATGAGTCGATTTGCTCAATATTATTTAATTCTAATTTTGGAATATCAGAATTTTTTTCATTCTCAGAATTGCAACTTAATAATAAAATAGATATTATTTGAAATATTTTTTTTTTCATTAGACTTAAAAGTGGGTATTGAATTTTTTTGTTTTATTTTTTTCGCAGTTATAATTTTAAATAAATATTCTTTATAAATAAATCTTACCAGAGCCTATAAAATAGTTAGTATTTTTTCATAGATTTATTAAATATTTAAATTTTTAGTTCATTTTATTATGTTTAGGTTTTTAATAAACTTAAACTTTTTTGAGCTTAAATCATGTGAATTGAAGTTACTTCGATAAAAAACTTATATTCATTCCTTCGCAGAAATCTCTTAATCCATAAAGTTCATCGAATTTAAAAGTATATGGAAAATTTTCAAAGTCGTCTAATTCTGTCGTTGATAATTTCACAGATAGTGAATTAGCATTCGCAATATCAAAAAAATCTTTTTGATTCATAACAAAGTCAAAAGCATCAATGTCACTAATATTCTTAATTTTTGCTTTTCCAATTAATTTAATGATTTTGTTGTCATTAATACTAAGATACATTCTTAAATAACAAGTGTTGTCGGATTTACTGTTAAAAAAGCAGAACTCCCATACTTCAGATAGTTCCCCCAAGGATTGTTGAATTTCGTCTGAGGTAAATTTTAAGTAATATTTCCCATTATTAAATTTAGGTTTCAATTCACCAATAGTTTTAGAATTATTAGACCAACTAGTTTTTTCAACTTTAATCAATTTAATTCCATCGGCATAAGCTGTAATAGCTCCCGTTTTAGTGTCTTTATATTTTTTGAATGAAGACTGTCCAAATATAGATAACTGAAAAAATAAAATAATTATAATTATTGTTGTTTTCATTGAGGTGATAATTTTTTTTAAGAATTATTTGTTTTTTGATATTTATAAATTTATTAAATATTTTTAACCAATACATAACTAATTTTTTTAGCTCTTATTAGTGTTACCAATAACAACCATTAATGGGCCTCTAACCAGTTAATTCCAGTGCCCATTCCAACTTCAACGGGTACTTTAAGTGGTAAGGCATGTTGCATGTGTTTTTCTACAATCGGTTTAATCAATTCTAGTTCTGGTTTATACACATCAAATACTAATTCATCATGCACTTGCAAAATCATTTTCGATTTGATGTTCATGGATTTTAATTCGTTGTGAATATTAATCATCGCTACTTTAATCATATCTGCTGCCGAACCTTGTATTGGTGCGTTAATAGCGTTACGTTCGGCAAAGGCACGTTCCATTTGGCTATTAGACGTAATATTTTTTAACCAACGTTTTCTTCCCATCAGCGTTTCAACATAACCGTGTTCGCGAGCAAAATTAATTTCTTTTTCCATGTATGATTTAATAGAACCATATTGTTCAAAGTAATTTTCAATTAACTCTTTGGCTTCTGTGCGAGATATAGCAAGGTTTTCGGCTAAGCCAAAAGCACCTTGGCCATATATAATTCCAAAGTTTACACTCTTTGCTTTATAACGCATGTCTTTGGTAACTTCGCTTTCTTCTATGCCATACACTTTTGCAGCCGTAGCCGTATGAATATCTTTTCCTAAGTTAAAGGCTTCACACATGTTTTTATCTTCACTAATGGAAGCCACCACTCGTAATTCTATTTGCGAATAATCGGCACATAATAAAATGTAATCTTCATTGCGTGGAATAAATGCTTTACGAATTTGTTTGCCACGTTCAGTTCTCACAGGTATGTTTTGTAAGTTTGGATTATCGCTACTTAATCGGCCAGTCACTGCTACTACTTGATTAAACGTGGTGTGCAAGCGATTGGTTTTTTCGTTTACCAATAATGGTAAAGCATCCACGTAGGTTGATTTTAATTTAACCAATTCGCGGTAATCTAAAATTTTGGAAACAATCGGATGCTTGCCTTCTAACTTCGATAAAACATCCTCGCCAGTGGCATACTGTCCTGTTTTTGTTTTTTTAGGTTTCTCAACAATTTTTAAATACTCAAATAATATTTCTCCAACTTGTTTGGGCGAAGATATATTAAATTTTGTTCCAGCTAATTCTTGAATTTCAGCATCTACTTTTGTAATGTCATCTTGCAGTTGCAACGAAAATTCTTTGAGTGCTTTCACATCTAAGTTAATGCCTTCTCGTTCCATGCCTGCTAAAGCTTCTATCAAAGGCAATTCCACGTCATGAAATAATTTTTCAACACCAGCTTCTTTTAATAAGGGCTCAAAGGCATGTTTTAATTTCAAGGTTACGTCTGCATCTTCGGCTGCATAATCTTTAATCAGATCTAAAGAAACATCACGCATGTTTAGTTGATCTTTTCCTTTTTTACCAATTAAATCTTCAATACTGATAGGCGAATAATTTAAATACGTTTCAGCCAATACATTCATATTGTGACGCATGTCGGGCATAAATAAAAAGTGCGCCACCATCGTATCCCACAATTTATTTTTTATTTCAATCCCATAATTTTTTAAAACTTGTAAATCGTATTTAATATTTTGACCAACCAATGTTTTTGTTTCATCTAAAAAGAGAGGTTTAAATAAATCCATCAAGGCCTGCGCTTCTTGTTGATTGGGCGATACAGGAATGTAATACGCTTGATTTTCTTTGATTGAAAAAGATAAACCAACCAATTCCGCGTTAATGGTATTTAAATCAGTTGTTTCGCTATCAAAACAAAATTCATCACTCGCCTGTAATATGGAAATAAGATTTGAAATTGATTCGGTTGTATTGCATAATATATAATCAACCGAAAAATCTTTAATTGTTTTAAAAACGGGTGCTTGTGGTTCTTCGTTATCATCTTCATGATTACTGGCATGCTCTTCAGCCGAACTAAATAAATCATTCACCACTTCTTTAGTTGCTGCAACAGGCTTAGCTACTGCACTTGGCGCGCTTCCAATGTCTTCGCCTAAAAGTTTTTGAGCAATACCTCTGAATTCAATTTCAGCAAATAATTCGCGCAAGGCTTCTTTATTTATTTCTTTTAAGCGTAATTCATCTTCATTAAATTCAACAGGCACATCTAAAATAATGGTTGCTAATCGTTTGGATTGCAAAGCCATTTCTTTATGGTTGTCAACTTTTTCTTTGAGTTTTCCTTTTAATTTACTGGTGTCTTCATACATCTTTTCGATGGTGCCATAATCTTTAATGAGTTGAATGGCTGTTTTTTCTCCAACGCCAGGTATGCCTGGAATGTTATCTGCTGAATCACCCATTAAACCTAAAATGTCAATTAATTGATCCACACTTTGGATGTCCCATTTTTTACAAATCTCTTCTTTTCCTTGTATTTCTGGGGCGTTGCCAAAGCGTGCGGGTTTATAGATGAAGGTATTGTCGTCTACTAACTGTCCGTAATCTTTATCAGGCGTCATCATGTAAGTTGTAAAACCTCGTTGTTCGGCAACCTTAGCTAATGTGCCAATGGCGTCATCTGCTTCAAATCCTGGTGTTTTAATTACTTGAATATTGAAACCTTCAATTAATTGATGAATGTATGGTAAGCTAGCGCGCAAATCATCAGGCATTTCTTCACGGTGTGCTTTGTAGGCTTCAAACTCAACATGTCGCGCTGTTTGTTCTGGTGTATCAAAAACAATGGCAATGTGTGTTGGTTTTTCTTTGTTTAAAATTTCGAGCAAGGTATTTGTAAAACCAAAGATGGCTGAGGTATTAAGCCCTTTTGAACTTATTCTTGGATTTTTTGCAAACGCAAAATGAGCTCTGTAAATAAGTGCAAACGCATCCAGTAAAAATAATTTTTTTGGGGTATCTTTGGTTATCATGATGGTAAGAGTGTAAGTAAGAATCGTATGGTAAAATAAATAAGAATAGGAAATCGGTTAAACTATATTAGGGTTGCAATTTTAGTTCATAAATCGTTGGCCACATTTTTCCTGTTACAAAAATATTATCTGAAATAGAATCGTAAGCAATGCCATTAGTTTCTAATGAATACATGTTTTTTGATTTACACGCTTGAAATAAATTTGAGATGTCTATTTTTCCAACCACTTGGCCTGATTCAGGATCTATTTTCACAATCGTACTCGTTGTATAAATGTTGGCGTAAATAAATCCTTTGATGTATTCAAGTTCATTGAGGAAATCAACGGCATAGCCATTTTCAGAAACATCCAATGTTTTAGTGACATTAAAATGCTCATCAAAAAATGTTAGGTAATTTGAGCCATCACTCATGATTAAATGTTTACCATCGTGCGTTAATCCCCAACCTTCTTTGTTTTGGTAACTGTATTTTGCAATGGGTTTATACGTTTTAGCATCGTATACAAAAGCAGTTTGATTTTTGTAAGTCAGTTGGTATATTTTATCATTTAAAATACTGATGCCTTCACCAAAATAAATGGATTTATCAATTTCTACTTTTGTTTCAATGTCTCCCGTTTTCAAATCAACAATACCAAACAATGATTTTGTTTGTGGTAAATTTTCGGGAGCACCCGTACTTTCGTATAATTTTCCTTCATGAAAAAGAAATCCTTCTGTAAATGAGTTGATGTTGTGTGGAGTTGAATTCACCACAGTATACGAAATGATAGGTGTTTCGGGCGCTTCAACCACAGGTGTTTCGTCTATTTTTTTGATGTCTTGTGGTTTTTCAGTTTCACACGAAAATAAAATCATGGAAACTAAAAGCGAAAAAAGTAGTTTAAAATGAGTCATGTTTTTAAATCTGTTTTTTTAAATACTCCATGTTACGCCTTCTTTTCCGTCTTTCACCTGAATGTTTGCGTCCGTTAATTTATTTCTAATTTCATCCGACGTTGCAAAATCTTTGTTGGCTTTAGCTTTAGCTCTTAAGTCTAAGACTAAATTCATAACGGTTTCTAACGCTGTGTTTGCTTTGCCATTTTCTTCTTCTTTTTTCAAACCCATGATGTCAAACACAAAATGTTGAAATATGTTTTTTAACGTGGCAATGTCTGATTCGGTTAAACTTACTTTTTGATCGTGAGCCGAATTAATAATTCTAATTGCATCAAATAATTGGGCAATCACCACAGAGGTATTGAAATCGTCATTCATCGCCTCGTAACAATTTCTTTCCAATGTTTTAATGTCTTCAGTGGATTGGCTTGAAGCTTTGAGTGTTTGCAATGTTTTATAAGCTTCCATTAATTTAACGTATCCTTTTTCAGATGCTGTTAATGCTTCATTACTAAAATCTAACGTGCTTCTGTAATGTGTTTGCATCATGAAAAAACGAACAGCCATTGGACTAAATCCTTTTGTTAATAAAGGATGATTGCCAGTAAATAATTCCATTGGTAAAAAACTATTACCTAATGATTTACTCATTTTTTGCCCATTAACTGTTAGCATGTTGGTATGCATCCAATAGTTAGCTGGCGATTCACCGCAGTATGCCACATTTTGTGCAATTTCATTGGTGTGATGAGTTGCTTGTAAATCCATGCCACCGCCGTGTAAATCAAATTTTTTACCTAAATATTTTGTACTCATGGCTGAGCACTCAATGTGCCAACCCGGAAAACCAATTCCCCAAGGACTTGGCCATTTCATTAAATGTTCTGGCTTTGCTTTAATCCAAAGCGCAAAATCTAAGCGCCCTTTTTTATCTTGTTGTCCATCCAAGTCGCGCGTGTTTTCTAATAAATCATCGAGCTTTCGTCCTGTAAGCTCTGTGTAATTATTTGTTTTCGAATATTTTTCGACATCAAAATAAACGCTTCCGTTATGTTCGTAGGCTAATCCATTTTCTATAATTTTTTTGGCGATCTCTTGTTGTTCAATGATGTGGCCTGTTGCAGTGGGCTCAATACTTGGTGGTAACGAATTAAATAAAGCCATGATATCTCTAAAACCCACAGTGTAGCGTTGTACGATTTCCATAGGTTCCACTTGTTCAAGCTTTGCTTTTTTTGCAAATTTATCATCACCTTCATCATTGTCGCCTTCTAAATGGCCAGCATCAGTGATGTTTCGCACGTAACGCACTTTATAGCCTAAATGAAGTAAGTAACGGTAAATAATATCAAACGACATAAACGTTCGGCAATTACCTAAATGCACATCACTGTATACAGTTGGTCCACATACGTACATCCCAACGAACGGTGGATTGATGGCTTTAAATTCTTCTTTTTTTCTTGTGAGGGTATTATATATAAATAGCTTTTCCATAATGTATTGAGATTATAAATTTAGCAAAAAAAAAGACGGTAAATTACCGCCACACATTCTTTTTGATTAAATAATGGGCTTAATTTTCAATGGGGGCGTCGCCAACGTATTGACCATTTTTATAAACAGATATTCTTTGCAATAATCCGTTTTCATCATATTGATAAGCTTTGCCTTCCATTAGTCGGTTGTCTTTAAATAGACCATCTTTTGTAATCTGTTTATTTTTATTGTAAGTAATATTTTGACCATTTAAAATTAAAGGGCCTTTTGCACCATTCACTTTTTCATCTGCTCTCACAATGGCTTTGGGACCTTCAAGATGTTCTATTGTTTTCACAATCGGTTTTTTTGGTTCAAATTCTTTGACCGAAGCGACGTCCATTACGCCATCATTAAACATTTTTTCTGCTTTTAGGTCGCCGTTTTCGTAATACTCTTTGATAATGCCAACCTCTTTTCCATTAATGAAATTACCCTCTACAGCAAGTTGTCCGTTTTCATAAAAATATTTTACTGGGCCTTCTCTTTTACCATTTGGGTTATAATTAAATTGGTGCTGAATTTGGCCATTTTCATAATAAAGTTTATAAGTGCCAACCCATCTATTATTTCTCCAAATGCCTTCCTCGTATATTTTTCCATTGTTATGATACATCACGGCGTAGCCATCTGGTCTGCCATTTTGAAAGGTTAGTTGATTTTTCAAGCTGCCATTGCATTGGTATTCTAACCATTTACCAATTTTATTATTGTTGGTGTATTTTCCTTCCTCTGTTTTTTGTTCAGGCTCGTAGCACGTACCAGGTTTATGTTTTCCTTTTAAAATCCATTTACCTTGTTTTTTACCTAATTCATCTACTAAATTTAAGGTGTCTTTCCCATTCGCCGCTATTTCATACAATCGAGATTGGCAATAACCAATTCTAAAAATCAATAGTATAGGTATGAAATACAGTGCTTTCATCAAAAAAATAAATTGTTTGTAGCTTATTCCAAATTAAATAATTATAACTTATTTTTCAATAAATTTTAGACGAATAGCCAAAAATTATCGATTAATTATTTTTTAAGTAATTTATGAGTGAGATAAATTTTCGAGCATATTACTTACTAATGACTCTAAATTGTAAGTTTGTTTCCATCCCCAATCTTGGTTCGATTCAATTTCAGAAATACTTTGTGGCCAGCTATTAGCAATATCTTGCCTGAAATCAGGCTTGTAAGAAATTCTAAAATCAGGAATATGTTTCTGAATTTCAGCAGCAATTTGAGCAGGTGTGAAACTAATTCCAGCTAAATTATAAGAACCTCTGATTTTAATTTTTTCTGCCGGCACATGCATAATTTCAATCGTGGCCCTGATCGCATCTTCCATATGCATCATAGGTAAAGCTGTGTCAGCACTTAAAAAACATTCGTATGATTTATTTTTTAATGCTTCATGAAAAATATGAACGGCATAATCTGTTGTTCCACCGCCTGGTGCTGATTTCCAGCCAATCAGTCCTGGATAACGTAAGCTTCTTACATCCACATTATGTTTACGGAAATACCATTCGCACCAGCGTTCACCAGCTTGTTTTGTAATTCCATAAATGGTGGAAGGCTCCATTACCGTGTATTGTGGTGTATTGATTCGAGGTGTGGTTGGACCAAAGACTGCAATTGAACTTGGCCAATATACTTTTTGAATGTGTTTTTCTTTTGCTAAATCTAGCACATTAAATAATCCTTCCATATTTAATTTCCAGGCAAACATTGGATTTTGCTCACCCGTAGCTGATAATAAGGCTGCTAATAAATAAATATGTGTAATGCTATGTTTTTTAACAACTGAAAATAAAACCTCTTTATTTAAAACATCTAATTCTTCAAATGGATTATTTGGTAAACTTAAAATGGGTTTTAAATCAGCAACAATAACATTTTCGGGGGAGTATAGTAAACTTAATTCTTGAGCTAATTCAATTCCTATTTGTCCGCCTGCTCCAATGATTAAAATTTTATTTTCTTTATTATACATGATAAATGTTAGCTTAGTTTTTTGAGTTTTTAACTATCTTTACAAACGTAATTAAATAATTTTAAAATTAAAAATAGTATAACCTGCAATTGTATCTATTTAAGTTATGACAGAATTAAGAAATCGAATTAACAAGAATGAACTTAAAGTTCGTTTGGCTCAAGAACAAATTGAGCGTGTCACATTTTCATTTTATAAATATGTGCCTATTGAACATCCTAAAGAACTTCGCGATGAACTATTTATCCAATGGTCAGCACTCAATTGCTTTGGAAGAATTTACATCGCACACGAGGGTATCAATGCTCAAATGAGTGTTCCAAAAAATAATTGGGATGCTTTTGTAAATCAATTATATAGTGATGTTCGATTTAATGACATTCCATTTAAAATAGCCGTTGATGATGATGGCAAATCATTTTACAAACTTGGTGTAAAAGTGCGCGACAAAGTGGTGGCGGATGGCATTGATGATGAAACATTTAATCCATCAAACACTGGTACTTATTTAAATGCCGAAGGATTTAATAAAGCCATTGAAGATCCAAACACAATAGTGGTGGATATGCGTAATCATTACGAAAGTGAAGTGGGTAGATTCGATAATGCCTTTTGCCCAGATGCTGATACGTTTAGAGAAGAATTGCCTTTGGTAGTTGAACACTTAAAAGGTCAGGAAGATAAAAAAGTTATCATGTATTGCACAGGTGGTATCCGTTGCGAAAAAGCGAGTGCCTATTTGAAACACAAAGGTTTTAAAGATGTGAATCATTTGCGCGGCGGCATCATTCAGTATGCTAAAGAGGTTAAAGAACAAGGATTAGAAAGTAAATTCAGAGGAGTTAATTTTGTATTTGACGAGCGAATAGGGGAGAGAATCACGCCGGATGTTTTATCTAATTGTCATCAATGTGGGAAGCCTTGCGACACGCATGTTAATTGTAAAAATGATGATTGTCATTTGTTATTTATTCAGTGCGATGCCTGCGCCACACACATGAATGGTTGCTGTACGCCAGCATGTCAAGAGATTGCTGCCATGCCAATTGAAATGCAACGCGAGTTAAGAAAAGGTAGAATTAAAAATGGTCCTGAATGTTTATCTGTTTATAAAAGCAGACTTCGACCAAACTTAGCAGAAATTATAAAAAATAATATATCTTTAAAATAAAAAACAGTTATGCCTATTTATCATAAATTAGGAAATATTCCTCAAAAACGACATACCATTTTTAAATCACCAAAAGGAGATTTTTATTATGAACAGTTATTTGGAACGGAAGGATTTAATGGTCACTCATCTTTATTGTATCATACGCGCAGACCAACGCAGGTTAAAGAAATTTTAAAAAGCTATTCAGTTGAACCAAAAGTAGCCATCGGGAAAAACATTAAATCACTTTTATTAAAAGGTTTTGAAATTAAACCAACAGCTGATTTTTTAGAAAGTCGTAAAACGGTTTTATTTAATAATGACTGCCACATTGGATTAGCCGCGCCAACAGAAAGCATGACGAATTATTTCTATAAAAATGCAGATGCCGACGAGCTCATTTTTATTCATAAAGGAAAAGGAAAACTAAAAACTTTTATGGGAAATATTCAATTTGAGTATGGCGACTACTTAGTTATTCCACGTGGAATGATTTACCAAATTGAATTTGAAACCACAGATAATAGGTTATTGTATGTGGAATCATTCGAACCTTATTACACACCAAAACGTTATAAATCTTCTTCAGGGCAATTGTTAGAGCATTCGCCATTTTGTGAGCGTGATTTTAAATTACCAACTGAATTAGAAACGCATGATGAAAAAGGTGACTTCATTATCAAAATAAAAAAGGAAGGCATGATGCATGAATTTTTATATGCAACGCATCCTTTTGATGTTGTTGGTTGGGATGGTTACAATTTTCCTTATGGATTTAGCATTCATAATTTCGAACCCATAACTGGGCGTGTGCATCAGCCACCTCCCGTTCATCAAACCTTTGAAACCTCTAGTTTTGTTGTGTGTTCATTTGTTCCACGTTTATACGATTATCATCCACAAGCAATTCCTGCACCATACAATCATAGTAATATTGATAGCGATGAAGTGTTGTATTATGTTGATGGCGATTTCATGAGTCGTAATAACATTGAACAAGGTCATATCACCTTGCATCCAAAAGGCATTCCTCACGGACCAGCTCCTGGGGCTATGGAAAGAAGTATCGGGCAAACAATTACTCAGGAACTTGCCGTGATGGTAGATACTTTCAGACCACTTAAAGTGACCGAAGAGGCTATGGCCATTGATGATGGGAAGTATTATAAAAGTTGGGTCGAGTAATTTTAAAATAGAGTTATAAAAAAAGTGGAGAAAATTTTCTCCACTTTTTTATTTTATAGATTTACTTAAAAAATTAAACTAATTGTTTTGCTTTTAAAATAGCAGCATCCAATCCTTCTAATTTTGTTCCACCTGCTTGTGCATAAAACGCTTGGCCACCGCCGCCGCCATTAATTTCTTTCGCTAAGTCTTTAATAATATTACCCGCATGTAAGTTTTTTGATTTCACTAATTCATCATCAATTATAACAGAAAGACTTGGTTTTCCATTTACTTCTGCAGCTAATACACATACGCAATGTTCTACTTGATTGCGAATTTCAAATAGCATATTTTTGATTTCATCTGCACTATTGAATACAATTTTTTCTGCAATAAAATTAATTCCATTTTTAGTTTCAATTTTTTGAAGTAACTGTTGTTTGATGATTTGAGCTTTTTCTTTTAATAATACATGAAGTTGTTTTTGCAATTCACTATTTTCATTCAATACATTGCTCAAACTTTTCACAACGTCTTTGTTATTTTTCAATAACGTTTTCACCTCGTTTAAGGTGTTAGTTTGATTTTCAAAAAACGCTTCAAATTGAGACGCTGTCACCGCTTCAATACGTCTGATACCTGCTGCAACGGCACCTTCTGAAATTATTTTAAAATAACCAATTTGTCCAGTTGCATTCACATGCGTTCCTCCGCATAATTCAATGGAATAATTTTTATCAAATTCAACAACACGAACAACATCGCCATATTTTTCACCACACCAAGCCATCGCTCCTGTTTTTTTGGCGTCATCAATACTCATTTGTTGAATATTGCTTTTTATGTTTTCGCGAATTTTACTATTGACTATTTTTTCGATCTCATGTAATTCTTCATCTGTAATTTTTGAGAAATGCGAAAAATCAAAACGTAAATTTTCGTCATTGACTAAACTTCCTTTTTGTTCAACATGAGTTCCTAAAACTTGACGAAGCGCTGCATGCAATAAATGTGTTGCACTGTGATTATTTTCAGTTAAGCTACGTTTGGTAGCGTCTACTTTTGCTGTAAAACTTGCTGTCATATTATCAGGTAGTTTATCGCAAAAATGAATCATGATTCCGTTTTCTTTCTTTGTATCGGTAATCATTATTTTTTCATTGATGTTTTCAAGTGTTCCAGAATCCCCCACTTGTCCGCCACTTTCAGCATAAAAAGGGGTTTTATTTAATACAACCTGAAACTGTTCCTTATTTTTTGCTTTTACTTTTCGGTAACGAACAATTTTTGCATCGCACTCTAAATCAGTATAGCCAATAAATTCTGTCAAGGTTTTTGAATCTTCTTGTGATTCTAAAACAACCCAATCTTCAGTATCAATAACTGTTGCTGCACGTGAACGCGCTTTTTGTTCATTCAAGTAAAAATTAAATTCTTCTTCATTGATGCTTAAATCATAACCACGAGCAATAAGAGAAGTTAAATCTACTGGAAATCCGAATGTGTCATATAGTTCAAAAACGGTTTTACCATCAATGATATGGTTCGCTTGAGATGTTTTTAAATCCATACAAACTTGCTCAATGCGTTTTAACCCGATTTCTAAAGTTTTATAAAAAGAAATTTCTTCTTCTTTAATAACTTTTTCTATCAATGATTTTTGAGTCTGTAATTCAGTAAATTGTTCGCCAAGTTGATTTACTAAAGTTGGCACAATGCGGTGCATGAAAGGTTCTTTTACATTGAGTGATTGATACCCATAACGAATCGCTCTTCTTAAAATACGTCGAATGACATAACCTGCGCCAGTATTGCTTGGTAATTGTCCATCTGCAATAGAAAATGAAATTGTACGAATATGATCGGCAATTACA
>JBILCJ010000021.1:0-18905 GCA_044353195.1 Bacteroidia bacterium
AATAATGTATTGAGATCCTTGTGATAACCAAATTGGATTAGGCAATGTGGTATAACTATATGATCCCAAAGGTCCGCTTACTTGTTGTTGAGCTACTATGGCGGTTGAACTATTATCAAATAATGTAACGAACCGAACCAATAGGCTCTCTTTTACCTAAACTCGTAACTAATATATCTACGTTCGGAGAAAATTTAAATCCTCTTTGACTTCCAGCTGAGCCACCAGTTCCGACAACAGCCACACTGTCTGTTGCTGATCCTGCGTTAATAAAAACACTTGGTAAAGAAGATGTTGAAACCGCTGTTGGATTTCCATGGTACATGAAAAATGTTTTACTTGCACCCGCAAGTATAGTATCTACTTTTACCCAAATGACCGTTGTAGCCGTATTGATACCAGATTCAATCCAATGATTATAGATAGCACTAGCACTGCATTTTTTTCCAAATCGTATGTCGTCGCCACTAGGTTGCATTTGTGACGCTGCAATTAATGATTGTGTATTAACCGTTAATCTTAGTTGATAATTAATTGCAGATACAGACGAAGTGTTTGTAACTGTAATTGATTTAGCGTACGAATAGCCTGTAAATTGAGCCTTGACAGTAGTAGTAAACAATATTGCGGACATCATTAAGAACGTAATTTTTGTTTTCATTATTTGTTTTTTTAATTGGTTTAACACTAAAATAAAAATAAAAGTAATAGAAACATATTTTGAATTTTATATATTTCATATTATATTATTTTTAATTATAGTTTTTACAAAAAAAAGCTCGCCAATTAATTGACGAGCTTTTAGAAAATAAATTAGAGCTAATTTAATTCAAAATAGTTTCAATGCTAGTGTCAAAAGAATGTTTGAAATCACTTATCAAGCCATAATTTGTGCCATCAATAACGATTGCATTTCCTTTTACCACACCAAGTTTTATAAATGGAATAGTTAATTTCTTTAATTCAGTTTCAATATCAGATGCACTTGAAACGCTAATTACCGCTCTACTTTGAGCTTCTCCAAATAAGAATGCGTCTTTTCGAATGCTAGAGTCACAAGTAATTTCAAACCCTAAATTATTTACCATACCACTTTCTAATAAGTTCATAAATAAACCACCATCACTCACATCATGAGCTGATCGTATTAATTTAGATGAAATTAAAGATGATATAACGGTTTGAAGCTTATGCTCTGCATCTAAGTTAAAGTAAGGAGCAGGTGTGGTTTTTAGTTTATGAAAACTGTAAACGTATTCTGATGATGATATGTCATTTTTACTTTCACCCAGTAAATAAATAACATCACCTTCATTTTTAAAGTTTAAAGTTGTTTGCAATGATTTATCGGCTAAAACACCAATCATACCAATTGTAGGTGTTGGAAATACTGGACCTTCGTAACTTGATTGATTATAGAAACTCACGTTACCACCCGTTACTGGCGTTTCAAATTTTAAACACGCTGCGCTCATGCCTTTGATGGCACCAACAAATTGCCAATACACTTCAGGGTTATACGGGTTTCCAAAATTTAAACAATTAGTAACAGCGCTTGGCGCTCCACCACTACATACAATGTTTCTAGCTGCTTCACTTACAGCAATCGCACAGCCAACTTCAGGGTCAGCGTTTACATAACGAGCATTGCAATCTACAGTCATGGCTAAAGCTTTTTCAGTGCCTTTAATATTGACGATAGCTGCATCACTTGGTGCGTTAGTACTCATATTAATGCCGCCAACCATACTGTCATACTGATTATATACCCAACGCTTACTAGCCAAGTTAGGTAACTTTGCTAAAAATTCCATGACTGGTTTTAAGTCGCTCGGTTCAGTGACTGTTGCTATGTCGAATTTTTTAGATTCAGCATAATAAGCTGGTTCTTTGTATTCCCTTGTGTATACTGGAGCTCCACCACCTAATACTAAATCATGAGCTGGCACATTGGCAACTAATTCATCGTGCATAAAGTACTTAATATTTCCACCCGCAGTTACTTCTCCAATTTGCGCACAGTTTAAATCCCATTTATCAAACACGGCTTGTACTAGTGCTTCTTTTCCTTTTTCAACTACCACTAACATACGTTCCTGAGATTCTGATAATAAAATTTCAAATGGATGCATGTTTGCTTGGCGAGTCGGAACTTTGTCTAACCAAATAGTCATGCCGTGTTCACCCTTTGCACTCATTTCAGATGTTGAACAAGTAATACCTGCGGCACCCATATCTTGCATGCCAATGACAGCCCCTGTTTTAATAACTTCTAAAGTTGCTTCTAATAATAATTTTTCTTGAAATGGATCACCAACTTGAACCGATGGTAAATCTTTTGCTGAATCTTCTGTTAAATCTTTACTTGCAAATGCTGCTCCTGCAATACCATCTTTTCCTGTAGCCGAACCAACAATAAATACTGGATTTCCAACACCATAAGAAGTTGCACTAACTGTTTCTCCTTCTTTCACAATGCCAACACTCATGGCATTTACGAGTGGATTAACATTATAGCATTCATCAAAGAATACTTCACCGCCAACTGTAGGAATACCAAAAGCATTTCCATAGTCTCCAATTCCTTTTACAACACCTTTCATAATCCATTGTGTTTTTTCAGAATAAATATCTCCAAAACGTAATGAATTTAATTGTGCAATTGGACGAGCGCCCATCGTAAAAATATCTCTATTAATTCCACCAACGCCTGTTGCAGCTCCTTGATAAGGTTCGATAGCACTTGGGTGATTATGGGATTCTATTTTAAAGCAACAGCCTAAACCATCGCCAATATCAACTAATCCTGCATTTTCTTCACCAGCTTTTGCCAACATATGCGGACCATCTTTCGGTAATGTTTTTAACCAAGTAATTGAGTTTTTGTATGAGCAATGTTCACTCCACATCACCGAAAAAATAGATACTTCTGTAAAGTTAGGCGTACGACCTAAAATTTGTTTTATTTTTTCAAATTCTTCAGGTAATAAACCTAAATTTTTTGCTGCTTCAACATCTGCAATCTGCTCAGAGTATTTAATAGTTGCCATAGTATTTTTGCTAATAATAAATTAGACTGTAAAGATACAGAAATACTAAAATATCTAGGTCTTTTGTTAATGAGTTTTAATAAAAAACTATTTTTTACGAATAACCATTAATCCATCGCGAATGGGTAACAACATATTCTCCACGCGCTCATCATTTTGTATAAAGTTGTTAAACTCGTGTAAGGCTAATGTTTCTCTATCCATATCACTTACTGGCATCGTTATTTTGCCACTCCAAAGGACATTATCAGCAATGATTAAACCGCCATTGCTTAGTTTTTCAATTAGTAAATGATAATATGATAAGTAGTTTTTTTTATCTGCATCGATAAATACTAGGTCAATGGGTTCGGCAATGTCTGGAATAACAGCTTTGGCATCTGCAACAACTAATTCAATCTTGTTTTTATAAACAGATTGATTGATAAATGATTGGGCATAATAGCTGGTTTCTTCATTCACATCCATGCTTAATAATTTACCATTTTCTGATAAACCTTCAGCAAGACATAAGGCTGAATACCCAGTGTAAGTGCCAACTTCAACAATGAATGTCGGTTTTTGTAACTTAGAAATAAAACTTAACACACGCCCTTGTAAATGCCCACTCAACATTCTTGAAGATACAACTTTGACGTGTGTATCTCTATTTAATTTTGAAAGCAATTCAGATTCAGGCGAGGTATGGTTTTCGCAATATTCAGCTAAATTTTTTTCTAAAAATTCCATAGCATAAAAAAACCTTCAAGGTTTAACCTTGAAGGTTTTATTGTTGTTTAAAATATTATTTTTTTACACGCTCTACATAAGTAGCAGTGCGCGTATCTACTTTTACAAAGTCTCCTTCATTACAAAATAAAGGCACACTTACTGTTGCTCCTGTATCAAGAGTAGCAGGTTTTAATGTATTAGTTGCTGTATCACCTTTTATGCCTGGTTCAGCATAAGTAATTTCACAAACAACAAATGTTGGCGCTTCAGCTAAAATAACTGTATCACCTTCCATGCTAATTTTAACTTCCATTTCTTCTTTTAAAAATTGGAAACTGTCGCCAAATAAAATAACTGGAACGTAAAGTTGTTCAAAGGTTTCTTTGTCCATCACTACTGCAAAATCACCTTCTTGATAAATGTATTGCATTTGTCTAAAATCAACTCTTACAATGTCAACACTTTCCCCACTTCTGAATCGATTTTCAATTTGTTTTCCGTTTATTAAATTTCGCATTTTTGCTTGGTAAAACGCACGTAAATTACCTGGTGTACGATGTTGCCAATCTGTTATTTGCATCAATTCATTATTAAATCTTATAATGGATCCGATGTTGATGTCGCCTGTATCTGCCATATCTATTCTAGTTTAGTTGAAAATGTATGTTATTAATTATTCTTTTATCGTTTCTAAATCATGAACTACGCCCATAGAACTGAATTTCTCAATACGAGAATCAATGCGTTGTTCAGGAGTTTGCTGTTTTAAATTAGCTAAATGTTTTAATATTTCTTGTTTAACCGTTTCAAATGTTTCTTTTTGATTGTTATGAGCGCCTCCTAAAGGTTCTTTGATGATACCATCAATTAATCCATTGCCCATCATATCGTCAGAGGTTAATTTCAATGCGGCAGCTGCTGTCTCTTTAAAATTCCAACTTCTCCATAAAATAGAAGAACAGGATTCGGGAGAAATTACTGAATACCACGTGTTCTCAAGCATAATCACTTTGTCGCCAATGCCAATGCCTAATGCTCCACCACTTGCACCTTCACCAATAATGATGCAGATTACCGGCACTTTTAATTGTGCCATTTCCAATAAATTGCGCGCGATTGCTTCTCCTTGTCCTCGCTCTTCAGCTTCTAATCCTGGATATGCGCCCGGCGTATCAATAAAGGTAACAATAGGTTTGTTAAACTTTTCTGCCATTTTCATTAAGCGCAATGCTTTACGATAACCTTCAGGATTGGCCATTCCAAAGCGACGTATTTGACGCATTTTAGTATTGACTCCTTTTTGTTGACCAATAAACATAACAGTTTGTCCATCAACATCACCAAATCCACCAACCATCGCTTTATCATCACCCACTGTTCTGTCGCCATGTAATTCAATAAAAGAACCACTGGTCATGTAGTCAATGTATGCTAATGTATATGGCCTTTCTGGGTGACGGCTAATTTGAACGCGTTGCCACGGTGTAAGATTTGAAAAAATCTCTATTCGTTTGGAATGAATTTTTGCTTCAAGTTCAGAAATAGCTTTATTCATGTTCACCTTGCTTTTTTCAGCAACGGCTTTTAGCTTCTCTAATTCTTCTTCAAGCTCCTGAATTGGTTTTTCAAAGTCAAGATATATCATATGCGTTTTGTTTAATTAAGTGGCAAATATACAAAAAAATAGTTTATAGCTTTTTTTATGCTTAAATGCTGACAATGAGAAACTTGAGAAAGTTTTCGAGCCATGAAACAAACTGAGATTGGCTGAATAAATGGAATTCAATTAAATGATAATATGTCAACAAAGCCTTGAGATTTCTGTTCGATAGTATCCACCTAATCGTTCAATTTTAGATTCGTTTCTCAAACGTAATAGTATCAATATCTAATCTGAAAAAAATTAAAGAAAAGCATGACAATTTTTTTCAGTAATTTTCGTTTTAGAAAAACAAAAAATGAATTTTAAAAACCTCATCGTATCCTTATTGTTTTTGTTCGGAAATTCTTTTGGACAAAGCTGGAATAAACTTCAGGATTTTCCGGGAGTAGCAAGAGATGATGGTGCAACATTTACTATTGGAAATAAAGTGTATGGCGGAACTGGATTGCAAGTTGGTTGGACCTGTGCAAATGATTTTTATGTATTTGACTTAACAACCGAAACTTGGGGAGTAATTGCACCATTGCCGTTAATTGCTGCAAGACAATATGGAGTTGGTTTTTCTATCTTAGGAAAGGGATATGTTTTCGGCGGTGTGAATGATTCGGGTAGTTTATTAAATGATTTATGGGAATATAATCCAACGACTAATACTTGGTTGCTAAAATCACCAATGCCATCTATTGGACGCTCTGGGTCTGTTGCATTTGTTATAAATGATATTGCATATATAGTAGGAGGAAAAACATCAACTAATAATGCTATTCCTGAAACATGGATGTATAATCCAATGACAAACAGTTGGACTCAATTAGCAAATCTGCCAATTAACGGCACTTGGCGAGGTGTATCATTCACCAATAACAGCAAAGGTTTTATTGGACTCGGTAAAAATAATTTAGATCACTACAATAAACTATTTTATGAATATGCGCCAACTACTAATACATGGTCTCAAGTTTTGGGATATTCTCACAGTGGTAGAGCATACACTGGTTTTGCTCAAATCGGAAATTTTGGATATTTATTTGGAGGAGCGGATAGTTTAGGATTTATAGACAACTCTTTCGAAAAAATAGATCTGTCCAATTTTTCTACTTTTTTATTGAATTCATTTACAAGCATTCCACGTAAAGGGTGCATGGCATTTGTTGGGAATAGTTCTTTTTACATAACCACAGGCGTTTCAACCGCTGCAAGGTTTAATGAAACTTGGAAAGCTTCGAATGTAGTGAGTATATATGAGTCTGATAATGATGAAACCGTTGTAGTATTTCCAAATCCGGCAAAGGATAACATTACAATTACATTAAAAAATACAATATTAAAATCCGTAAAAATGTATAATTTTTTAGGGCAAGAAGTTCTATTTGTCGAATCAAATAATTCAGAAGTGAATATCTCAACTAGTTTTGAGGTTGGCGTTTATAGCCTTCATATTTGCACTGAAAACAACAAAATTTTAATTCGAAAATTAATTATAAATTAGTTTTTTATACTGTAATCCTCAGAAATATGAAAATCAAAGAAACTATGTTAATCTTAGGGCTATTTATTAGCCAATGGTGTTTTTCTCAAACAATTAACGCTGACGCTATTTTAGGTAAATATGTCACAGCAAATAACGAGGGTATTGTTGAGGTTACAAAAAGGAATGCTAAATATTACGGCAAATTAATTTGGATTCGCCCTAATGCTAATCTCGACTTGAATAATCCTGATGAGTTGGAACGAAAAAAATCTTTGCGCGGAAAAGAAATACTCAAAGATTTTATATTTGAAAATAACACCTGGCATAGTGGTACTATTTATGATCCTAATAACGGAAAAACATACAGTTGCAAAGCAACAATGGATGAAAAAGGAAATTTGAGTTTGAGAGGCTACATTGGATTTTCATTATTAGGCAGAACAACGTATTGGGTAAAAGTAAAATAAGTGTATTTTTACGACTTAAAAATTTTATCACACTAATAAAAATATATGAAATTTCACAAAGAAGGTTATCCTACATTATTAATTACTATTTTATTTAGCACAATCATAATAAGTATTGCTAAATTAATATTTCCTGAATCTTCTGTAGCCATTTGGTTTGCATACATTCTTTCTGGAGTTTTGTTACTTACTGTTGTTCAGTTTTTCAGGCATCCAACGCGTGTGCACACAATTAATACAAATGCTATTGTAGCGCCTGCTGATGGCGAAGTGGTTGTTATCGAAGAAACAAATGAAGACGAATATTTTAAAGATAAGCGCATTCAAGTGTCCATATTTATGTCGCCCATTAATGTGCATGTTAACCGTTATCCTATTGCAGGGATTGTAACTTATGCAAAATACCATGCAGGCAAATTTTTAGTTGCATCATTGCCAAAAGCAAGTACAGAGAACGAGCGCACTTCCATTGTTGTAAAACACGATAATGGAACTTCTATTTTATTTAGACAAGTGGCTGGCGCTTTAGCTCGTCGTATTGTGATGTATAGCAAAGAAGGCGATGCGGCAACACAATGTGGAGAAATGGGATTTATTAAATTTGGTTCTCGTGTTGATTTATATTTACCACTCGACGCTAAATTAAAAGTGAAAATTGGTGATGTGGTAAAAGGCTCGCAAACTATTATCGCTGAGTTTTAATTTTTTTTACATAAATAAAAAGTAATCCAACTATTAAAATTAAACCGATACTAATGTATAGGTAAAAATTAGTTGTTTCTTTTTGGTGTAAGTAAAAATCATTTCCATAATACAAATAAGCACCCCACATGGATGGAGGATAATTGTTTCTTGCAAAGTATAATTTCGTCTGCCTTAAAGCTTCTGATGATAGCATGCCATCTGATAAATAAGTGTAAAATTTTTCTAAGAACTCAGCATTTTCTTTATCGTCAATTGGCCATAAGGTACTAATGACCGCCGTTGCATGTTGATTCAATAAATAGTTTGGCAAATTGTTTACTTTATTATTCATTTCATGTTTGCCGATATTACTAGCACAGCCATTTAATAAATAGGAACTTCCAGTTAAATCGTAGTTTAAAATAGCGTCACTTTTGATGTCAGTACTATCACTCAAAATTAAATATTGTTGATTTGAAAATTCGTGTGATTTGATATGCCCAATAAATTGAATCAATCGATTGTGTTTAAAAAATGTATGATCAGAATGGTTTGTAAAAATAGCAACATTAAAAAATGTTTTTATTTTTTCAATCAGTGTTTTTCCGAAAATAATTTCAGGGTAACTTGTTTTTTTATAGTCAGGAGCTAACACATCAATGCTCGAATAAATAGGTGTTGTATTTTTATAATGACATAATTCGCTTGCGTTAGAATGATAAAGGAAGTTGTATGTGTTTAATAAGTTTGATTCTATAAATGCGTTGCTTGAAGATGTATCGGTTAAAGCAAGGTCAAAGTTAATGCCGTTTATTAAACCGTGAGTGATAATATGGACGGTTTTAATTCCTTTTTTTTGTAAGACAACATCTAAGTTTTTGAAGCACAAGTTGTAGGCATTGCCCAATGTTTTTTTTGCTGTGTGTGTTTTTAACGGATCAGTAAAAATATCAGTTACATAAATACCAAAGGACACATTTTTCAAAAACTCATTTTCTGAACAAGAGATCAATAACGTTGTATCAGGCAAAGACAGAACAGCTATTAAATTATTAGGGCTTGTAGAAGCGATGTAATTAATGATAGCATAATTATTTTTTTTACACAAAGTTTGAAGCTTGATAATCATATTTTTATTGAATGATTTGTCAAGGAATGGACGTTTATCACTGGTAATATCTGTATGTTTTGTGATTTCAGATAGGCCTTGTATTTTATAAATGTAATCTACATCATGAGTTAGTTTATATAATTCATAATAAACTGTTGTTAGTTTAACATAGGGATTTAAATCGTAACGGTCGTCAAAATTTTTTTTTGAAAAAATAAGTTCTTCTTTTAAGAAACCCTCCCAATAAGGCACAGAGGCGTTTAATAAAGCTTCAGCTTCATATACTAAACGACTATCACTTTTTTTCTCTCTATACTGACTGAGTTTATTTGCGGCATCAGCATTTAAACTGGCAGCGTACTCAAATGAATTAAAAACAGTTTTCTGGTCAATTAGTGAAGATCTTGCCTTTTGAGTTAATTCGTGGCTGAGTAATATGTTGCCTTTAATCCTTTCTGCTAAAGACCATAAATCATATATTCTGCTATGCAAGTCGCTTTTTTTAGTTGGAAAAATATGGTTTGCAAATTTTTCAGCTTGTTTTAGGTGTTCAATGCAACGAATGGAATGAGTAATAAATGTTTTTTTATTTCCTTTCTTAATTGCATAGCCTGTCATCTCATCAATTAAAAAAGTAGCATATTTTCTGTGGTTTACAGCGTTTGTGAAATTTGTTTTACTAAACAGAATAGAAGAATCTAAAATGGATAGGCTTCGAGATGAGGTATTTCTTAAAGCATTTCCTAAGTATCCAAAATACCTTCCTATAGAGTTTGAATCAGAAATATGAAGTGTAACCCGTTTAAAATTCTGTTTAGCCTTTGCGCAAAAGTAATAAGAGGAGTCGGGATTTATATAGCAATGGTAGTAATTGGCAATTCGTGCATAAAAAAAAGCACTATCAAATGCTGATTGATGTTGAATCCTAAATTGGAGGTTCACAAATTTTAAATAGCCTTCGTAATGACCTTGATCTAAATAATATTCTGCAAAAAAATCATAACAACTAATTAACTCTTGTTTCGAATAATTAGTTTTGTTTAATAAAATATTTTTTGACGACTGTAATGCTTGCTCTGTTTTTCCATGCCAAAATAAGTCTAGCGGAAAGGTTTGGGCATGCTGATACTGACTCTTGAATACTAAAACGATAAAAAGGAGTACAGTTTTTTTAATCATTAGTATCTTCAATTCATTAATGCTGAACAAAAGCCTTCGCTAGTTCATTTTTTTTAATTATGAAAATAGAATCAGTAAATGTGGTACGGTTTAAAATTTGAAGTCCTTCTGTTTCTTTATGATTAAATATATAGCATAAGGATAGGTAATAAAAGGATCTGTTTTTGTAAATTGATTCATGTGGAATTTTATTAAAACATAATTCTGCATCCGACAAGCGATTTAAATGAATCGAACTTATTCCACTGTAATAAAGTGCTGTATCATTCTTTGGTAATTTTGAAAAATATGGAAGCGCTTCCGTGTAGTTTTCACTTCTGTAATAATTCATGCCGTTTAGTAAATCAACACGAGAACTGGAACTACTCATCCACACTTTAAACCCCGAATCTTCTACCATGAAAGTTTGTATAGATTTAGTTTTATCTGAATTGGCATATACTAGGTAGCTAATACCAAACAATAAAATAAGAGAGGCAGCTATTTTATAATAGATTAAGTTTCCTTTCGTTTTTTTAGAATGAGTTTGCAAAGGTGTTACATCTGTAAATTTTTGTAAAGCATCAACATCATAGTTCGTGTGTTCTAAAAACAATTTTAAACCCATTAAATCTTCCTCTTCAAATTGGTTTGATTGGATATAATTTAAAAAGTAAACCTCATGATTTAACAAACCATGAAGTACGTCATTATAGCTATGTTTTTTTTCGTCTATCATTACATAAATAGTTGCCATAATTTTTTTACCCGTTGTTTGGCGCTGTGCAAGGTATTGCGAACGGTATTATAACTTATGTTTAGTTGATTTGCAATTTCTTCATTTTTAAATCCTTGTAAGTGCAATTGTAAAATTTCTTGTTCGCGTTTTGGTAAATTGTAAAGCAATTGTTTAATGGCATCTTCTTCAAAACGACTGAAAATAGAATTTGTACTAATCAAGTTTGTTAAAGATACAATTTGTTTTTTTATTTCTTCACGAACTTTATATTGTTTGATGTCATCTAAGGCTTTGTTTTTGATGATGCTAATAAGTAATGGATAAAGACCTTTTGCAGGATGTAAAAAAATAGTGCTTCGTTTTTTTGTTTCGATACATAACAATTTTTCAAACACATAACCAATTAAGTCTTTACTCTTCTCAGTATTTTGTGTGTATTTGTAGGCAATCATGATAAGTGATGAATAATAGTGCTTATAAAGTTCGCCCAAAGATTCGTCATGCCCATTTATATAATTTAAGCCTAAATCATATTCATCTATTTTATAGTTCGTGTTCATCAACTCGCGCAAAAGTAAAAAAATAATTGAGCAACTAGTACAAAATTTCAGTTGAATCGTTTTATGATAAGTTGTTGGTGATTTAAAATCAACAAAAAGCTTTTACCTAAGAATGGATATCAAAAAAATAATGGCCATACACGACCTCATTAAAACACACCGAACTGGTACGCCAAAAGTCCTATCAGAGCGGATTGGAGTGAGTGAACGAACAGTTTACCATTACATCCGTTTTATGAAAAATGAATTAAATACACCTGTAAAATGGAGTGCCATTAAACAATCCTATGTATACGAAACCAATGGGGATTTAAATTTTGATTGGCAACATTAAAAACTAGTTGCACTGCAATCTCATTTCAGTTGCATTGTTTTTATTTGTGAAATGACATAGGTGGAGTTCAGAACCCACATTAAAAAACGGCCTACTTCGAAAGGTTATTCGGAGGGCGAAATCTGAAAAGCCTTATGAGTAAGAGAAAAAATTAAAACATGAAAAAAATAATTACAATTTTTATTGCAACATTTATTTTAGCTAGCTGTTCTAAAAAAGCTTCATACGATTGTGGATGCGAGACACTACTTAGTAATGATAATGAAAAAAAACCATTTGCTAAATACATTGCAGGTGGGCAAACAGCTTCCACACTTGTTGAAGGGAAGAAAAAACTATTTACTGGAACTTGTGCAACATTTACTGATGATAGATCAAAAGAGATTCTTGGTCTATACACTTTTCAAAATGGTTATAGAACTAAGAGTATTAGCTATGAAATGTTAGATACTGTAAAATTTCAGACTAGAGAAATTGCGTATGATGAAAAAGATATTCCAACTGGATGGGAAAAGAAATATAAAATTGTAGGAAATGAAAATGTCCAAACGTATGAAGTTATATATGATGGTAAAAATGCTCCTACAGGTTGGGATAAGGATTACAAAATGGTAGGTACAGAAAAAATTCAAACAAAGGACATTAAATTTAGCGGTGATAAAAAAGATGGATGGGAATCAAATATTGGAGAAATCAAAAATGATTCGAAGGAGCATTTATACTTTGCTAGTGTAGATGAATATAAAGAATACACTAACAGCACTGTATCTTATTCATACAAACTTGGTTATGAACCAATTGGCGAGTACAATATTCTTTTTGGCACTATTGATAATAAATCATGCGTTTATTTAATGAAAAATGGACCAGGTGGGGATGCTGAATTCCTTTGTAAATCAGATGTGCAATATTATTCAAATAGTGAACTTGATAAAACTAAAGATTTTTTTGAATGCGTAAAAAGTAAAAATTTAAAAGGGTTTTGGTATAAATACTTTCCAAAAAATTAAAATATTTTTTTAATCTATTCTAATTAGGCTGATGTTAACAGTCTTTTTAGAATAGCTTTTACTTAATAAAAAAATCACGTTGTTATGAAGTTAACTTGTTTATTATTTTGCATTATCCTTATTTTATTTTCTTGTGGCTCAAATGTAAATCAAACATCGTTAGAGCAAACTCCGACACCACTGCCTGAAAATGCAATACTAATCGATAGTATTAGAGAGCCTCAAGTAATTGATACTATAAACAAGAGTATTTCAAAAACAGTTAAATCCATTGAATTTGTTACAATTGATAACCTCGATATTACAACATATGATCTTGGTTTTTTTGATTCCAAACAAGCTGAAATAGCATGTAAAAAATTAGGTGATGGTTGGCGATTGCCAACTGAAGCGGAGTTAAACTTGATTTATGAAAAAAATGAAGAATTGGGAGAGTTTAAAACCAATTATTATTTAGGAATGGAAAATGGAACGGATGCATACAATGAAGATGTAACGATGCGTCTCAGAATGTCAATCATCAATGGAGAAATAGTTTTACTTCAAAGCGACCAAGAATTATTCTCTCAATATGGTGTTAGAGCTGTCAGAGATCATAAACCTTAGCACTAATACACAAACTCTTTAATCTCAGCCGTTACCTCTGCTCCTAAATGCTCATCGTAAAAGGATTGTAACTTACGGTTATAAGCTGCCACAATGCCTCTGTAATTTTTCATGCGTTTGTAGTCGCCCGCGTTTCTGCTTACTTTTCTATAAAGTTTTAAAACATCGGCAATATCTGTATACAATCCATCCTCGTTTAGTATGCTACGACTTGCTACGCCTGCTTTAATTTGGAAAAAAGGAAATGGTTTATTGAGTTGTAAAAAATACTTGTTTTTCATCACAATGCCTGCATCTCTTCCATAACTTCCGTTTTCGGAGGCTTGCTTAGCAAACGATTCAGGAATAATACCCAGCGAAGAATTATAAATACCATCTTGTTCGGCAATTAAAAAAAATGTTGCATGACAAACAATAGCAGGATTGATGTTTAACGTGGAATCAATAAAAATACCTGTGAGCAAGCCTTTACGAATGGTATCAGAAAAGTCGGAATAGAAAAAATAAACGGGACAAAAATCAAATTCTTTTTTATAGGCACTCATCACAATTTTGTTTTCCAATTCTGTTTCTTTTGCTAAATTGGTTGCTAAATCTATGTTCCCAGCAGCTTTTAATTTTGTAATGGCACGGTTATTTGTTTTTAAGCGAACCAACAAAGCTCCTTTTTTTAATAAATTTATTTGAGCATAAGCCACCTTATGTCGGAGTTTATTAAAATCTTTAAACGCTGTATCGTTTTTATAATCTTTGTATGCTGGTTTTTTTACACCATCATTCTGCGCATACGTTTTTACACTTAATAGAATAAAAAAAAGAAAACAAAGTTTATTTAATTTCTGAGCCATTATTGAAATTGGTTTTGGATGCGTTAATAAAACTCAATTCTCCATTACTATTGGAAGCCATTAAAATCATGCCTTTGCTTTCAATGCCTTTGATAATTCGAGGAGCTAAATTAACAAGTATACTCACTTGCTGTCCAATAATATCTTCAGGTTTATAATATTCAGCAATGCCACTTACAACAGTCCGTTGGTCAATACCTGTATCAATTTTTAATTTCAATAATTTATCTGTTTTAGGCACGCGTTCTGCTTCTAAAATGGTACCTGTGCGGATATCCATTTTACTAAAATCTTCGAAACTTGTTTCTGGTTTGCTTGGTTCTACTGTGCTTATCTCGGTTGCTGAGCTTGTTGCGGTTGCTGAGCCTATCGAAGCAATAGCTTTTTTACTTTCAGCTAACTTATTAATTTGCGCTTCAATTTCTGAGTCTTCAATTTTAGCAAATAATAATTCATCTTTATTGATGGTGTGGCCAGAAGCCATGTTAGTTGTTTGTTTGGCTGCATGCCATTTTAAAGTTGGCATATTTAACATGGTAAATAATTTAGCAGATGTAAACGGAAGAAATGGCTCACTCACAATGGCTAAATTGCAAGTGATTTGTAAAGCAATGTTCATAATTGTTTTCACACGTTGCTCATC
Organism: Bacteroidia bacterium; assembly: GCA_044353195.1. GTDB lineage: Bacteria > Bacteroidota > Bacteroidia > B-17B0 > Aurantibacillaceae > UBA4416. The sequence goes on from JBILCJ010000021.1 coordinate 15,056, forward strand.
TGTTTTAATCAATTTCCAAGGCTCTGTTTCGGCTAAATATTTATTTCCTAAGCGAGCTAGGTTCATCATTTCAGCTAGTGCTTCTCTGAATTTAAAATGTTCAATCGCACTCGAAATTTTATCTGGAAAGGCTGCTAGTTGTTCTAATACCAATAAATCATCTTTTGTAAATGTTTCAGCATGTGGTACTGATCCATTGTAAAATTTATGCGTTAACACTAAGGTACGGTTTACAAAATTGCCAAGTATCGCAACGAGTTCGCTATTGTTTTTTGTTTGAAAGTCCTTCCACGTAAAATCATTGTCTTTTGTTTCGGGCGCATTAGAACAAAGTGTATAACGCAATACATCTTGCTTATCTTTAAAATCTAGTAAATACTCATGCAACCAAACAGCCCAATTGCGTGAGGTAGAAATTTTATCGCCTTCTAAATTTAAAAATTCATTAGCAGGTACATTGTCAGCCAAAATAAAATCGCCGTGTTCCATTAACATAGCAGGAAAAATAATGCAATGAAATACAATGTTATCCTTTCCAATAAAATGAATGAGTCGTGTTTCTTTATCTTTCCAATATAATTCCCAATCGTTAGGACGTAATTCTTTCGTTGCTGATATATATCCTATCGGTGCATCAAACCACACATACAATACTTTTCCTTCTGCATCTTTTACAGGAACTGGTACACCCCAATCCAAATCACGAGTCATGGCTCTGGGTTGTAATCCATCTCCGCTATCTAACCAACTTTTGCATTGACCGTATACATTCGATTTCCAATCTTTATGTTGATCTAAGTAAGCTTGAATTTTTGGTTGCAGTTTATCTAATGGTAAAAACCAATTTTTAGTTTCTTTCAAAACGGGCTTACTTCCACTTAAGGTTGATTTTGCATCAATTAATTCAGTTGCATTTAACGTTGAGCCACATTTTTCGCATTGATCACCATACGCATTTGGATTGCTACATTTAGGACAAGTACCTGTGATGTAACGGTCTGCTAAAAACTGTTTGGCTTCCTCATCATAATATTGTTCAGTTATTTCTTCAGTAAAAACACCTTTATCGTATAATACTTTAAAAAAATCAGAAGCCGTTTCATGATGCGTTTTACTTGATGTACGCGAATAAATATCAAATGACATTCCAAATTCTTTAAATGAATCTCCCATCATTTTATGGTATTTATCTACCACATCTTGAGGTGAAATGCCTTCTTTTTTTGCTTTAATGGTAATAGGAACACCGTGCTCATCGCTTCCACAGATAAACATAACGTCTTCGCCCTTGCTCCTTTTGTATCTAACAAAAATATCGGAAGGTAAATAGCAACCCGCCAAATGCCCAATATGAACAGGGCCATTGGCATAAGGTAAAGCGGAAGTAACAAGTGTGCGTTTATAAGTTGGAACCATCATATATGAAAAATAAAAAATAAAGTGTAAAATTGTGTAAAGATAACATTAAACTAAAAAAATATGGCATCAAATTCGAAAGAAATTTGGAAACAAATTACAGCTTTAAAAGGAAAAACAACCAAAAATTATGCTATTTCTAATTTTGGCAACATGTGTTCTTATCAAAAATCTTTGCAGGATAAACATGTAATTTCCTTTGCGAATAATAATGGATTTCCTGTCACAACCATAAGGGTAAATAAGCGATCAACCGCTTTATTTCCTCATCGAGAAGTTGCGAATTATTTTTTAAAAAAGCCAAATGCGAAGTATACATTTGTGTTACACTTAGATCATGATAAATCAAATAACCATGTGTCTAATTTAAAATGGGCTACTCAAGCACAACAATCAGAACATAATAAAAACAATCCAACTGTAACAGATGCTATTTCTAAACGCATCCGCACAGGTGCAATGGCTAAAAAATTAAGTGATGCAAAAGTGATGAAACTTAAAACTGAGTTATGGAATCCGAAACGTAAACTCACATTAAAACAATTGGCAGCAAAATACGACATTGCTGAAATGAATTTATACCGCATTAAATCTGGTATTTTTTGGTATCATATTCATGCGGATGGCGAACCTGTTTGGAATAATTATAAAACGTTCTTAAAAAACACTAAACTTGCTGAAAAACAAGCAAAACAGGATAAAGCAGCGCTTGATAAAAAAAACAAGTTAAAAGAAAAGAAGAACGAGAAAGTTAAGGACTCGAAAAAAGATAAAAAGAAAGAAGATAAGCCGACTAAAAAAAACAAGGCAACAGATAAATTAAAAAAGAAAAAGAAAAAATGATCATACCACCTTATTTAAAACAAGGTGATGATGTAATTATAATTGCCACGGCTCGAAAAATAAGTTTAGATGAGTTAACTCCGTCTATAAAAATCATTGAGAGTCGCGGATTGAACGTCATCTTAGGGCAACATGTTTTTGATATAGACAATCAGTTTGCTGGAACTGACGAAGCTCGTCAATCTGATTTACAATGGGCCTTAAATCATCCCACAGCGAAAGCTATTATTGTTGCGCGTGGAGGCTATGGTTCTGTTAGACTTTTATCAAATCTTGATTTTTCAATACTCAAAAAATATCCAAAATGGTTAGTGGGTTATAGCGATGTAACAGTTTTACATCACGCTTTTCACACTAACAACATGGCAACCTTGCATGCTACCATGCCGCTTAATTTTACAAAAAATGAAGAAGCTACCCAAGCTATATTTTTCGCCTTATTTGGAGATTTAATTGAAACAAGAACGCAGGAGATAACAAATCATAATAGAAACGGAACAGTAACAGCAGATGTGGTTGGTGGAAATTTATCATTATTGTATTCATTGTCAGGAACGCCCTTCGATATTGAAACAGATGGAAAGATTCTGTTTATAGAAGATTTAGATGAGTACTTGTATCATCTTGATAGAATGATGATGCAATTAAAATTGTCAGGAAAATTAAAAAACTTAGCAGGCTTAGTTGTTGGAGGCATGTCTGATATGAAAGATAATCCAATTCCTTTCGGGAAAACTGCGGAAGAAATTATTTATGATGCCATTAAAGACTATAATTATCCAGTTTGTTTTCAATTTCCTGCTGGACATATTGATAAAAATTTCCCTATTTTTTTCGGAAAAAAAACAACATTAACTGTGTGTTCTGAAGGCGCTAGACTTACCTATAATTCCTAATCATAAAAAACTTATCCTATACATTTACCGCTAATCCAATTCATTTGAGTAACCAATTATTTTTTTGCACATTTACGTTTTAAAATTATTTCTATGAAATCAAAATCGTTTGTAATTCCAACGCTTATTTTTTGTTTCGCATTAGCGTGTACAAATACTAAAAAAATCTCAAAAAATCATTCGACATCTTCTGATGAGCCATCTATTAATTTAGATACGGTAAAAATTTTAGCGAACGCCAAAAAGGAAAAGGAAGTCTATCAAGCAACTCCTACAAAATTGAGTGATATTATTCATACAAAATTATGGGTGAGTTTTGATTGGCAAAAATCACAGCTAATAGGCAAAGCAGAATTGCAAATCAAAACCTATTTTTATTCAACGCGCATGTTGTATTTAAATGCTCGTGGTATGGACATAAAATCTGTGAAACTAGCAGAAAAACAAAGTAAAGAATTGCCAATCAAAAAAGGAAGTAAGTCAGTGGTGGTGGAAGATGTTTTTATTGAAAAAGCAATCACGTATAAATATGATAATGATTCAATTAAAATAGATTTAGGAAAAGAGTACACATCTCAAGAAACGTATTATGTTACTATTGAATATATTTCAAAGCCTAATGAATTAAAAGCAGGAGGAAGCAATGCCATTACCGATGATAAAGGATTGTACTTTATTAATCCAACGGGTGCTGA
>JBILCJ010000145.1:0-5933 GCA_044353195.1 Bacteroidia bacterium
TCTATTTGGTCATTTGATGATGATCCAATTGAAGAAGCGTCATCTGGACAGTTTAAAGAAATTGCAATTTCATATGATAAGTTATCACCTTTTTTTTATTGGAATTTGTATGTAAAAATGCGACTCAATCCATTGTTATATAAACCAATGGGAGATGGTGGTTGGTTAGTTGATAAAAAGAGGTTATATAAACATTTTTATACAACAACCAATCATTTTGCTTGTGCGGATGGCTATTTTGCATCAAGGTTGCCTATCATTTTAACTAATTTAGAACGCGATAATCAGAAAAGTATGATGGTATTAAGCCATCCAAAATCTATGGCAAATTATTCTTTCAATGCTTTGGATAACTTTATTAAAATAATTTTGGATAAGAAACATCAAGTAGTTACTTTTGTTCGATAAATTATGATAATTAATCGTTTAAAGCATTCAGAGATTGATTTTTTAAAATGGGACACTACTATTTTAAAATCAACGATTCCGTTTGTTTTTGCCCAATCTTATTATCTTAATTCAACCTGCCCAAATTGGGAAGCTTTAATCATAGGTGATTACGAAAGTGTTTTTCCACTAACACAAAACACTAAGTTTGGTATTTCTTATTTATATCAACCTCCTTTTACACCTCAATTAGGCGTATATGGTAAAATAAATACTCAGATTGAAGAAACTTTTTTTAACTACCTATCTTCACACTATAAGTTTATTGATATTGAGTTAAATGCTTCTAATACATTTATTAGCAAGGAACATTCAAAAAAAACAACCTATTTCATTGATTATAAAAATGGTTACCAACTGAATCAAAATACCAAAAGGAATATTACGAAAGCTGTTGAATTAAACTTAACATTTGAGAGGATATTCGACTCTGACATTATTGATCTCTCAAAATCATACTTAAATCCATTTCTTTCTAAAACTTTAAATTTATCTCAAGCAACCATTCAAAAGTTTGAAATTTTATTAAAAGAAGCAATTCATAATCATACTTTATATTCATTTAAAGTGGTTGATAGGAATAATAATGTCAAAGCTATCGCTCATTTTATAAGTAATGGTAAACATGCTGTCTATTTAAAAGGAACTAATTTTGATAAGTCAGAAAACACAGGAAGTATGCATTATTTAACTCATTCTGCAATTCAGTTTTTTGAAACTAGGAGTCTTTATTTTGATTTTGGCGGTGGTTCAAAAGAAAGTTTAGCAACATTTTACAAAGGATTTGGATCATTGCCATTAAATTATAATATATTAAAAATTAACAACTTACCTTGGTTACTTAAACTTTTTAAAAACTAATCTTGTCAATAAATTTGTATTTAACTTAAAGCATGAAAGCCATTATTTCTCATGATATTGATCACTTTACTCTTTCAGAGCATTATCTGAAAGATTTAATTGTTCCTAAATATTTTATAAGGAGTTATATTGAATTTTTTAGTGGTAAAATTTCTTTTGTTGAATTGTTTCATCGTTATGCTGATATATTTAAAAATCAATGGCAACATTTAGATGATTTAAACGAATTCAACATTAAGAATCAAGTTACTTCAACCTATTTTGTAGGAGTTAATACAGGTGTTGGATTATCTTATACGAGAGAACAGACCATTTTTTGGATTCAAAAATTAATTCAAATGGGTTGCAAAGTTGGTGTTCATGGGATTGCGTTTGAAACATTTGAAGAAATTAATGCTGAATATACATCGTTTAAAAACATTTCTGGTCAAATAAATTTTGGCACTCGTATGCATTATATAAGATCAAATGAATCAACATTTGCTAATATGGCGAAAGCAGGATATTCATTTGATAGTAGCGAAATGAGCTTCAATGAACCATATAAAATTGGGGATATGTGGGAATTTCCATTTCAAATTATGGATGGTTACATCATTCAAAAGCCAAAGCAATGGCAAAGTAAAAATTTTATACAATGTTGCGATGAAACTAAAAGAATAATTGATAAAAGTTTTCAATTAAATTTACCTTTCTTAGGTATTGATTTTCATGATAGGTATTTCTCTAAATCTCATCAAACCTGGATGGATTGGTATATGTGGCTTATTGAATATTTAAAATCGCAACACATTGAAATTGTTGATTTTAAACAAGCTATTAGTGATTTAGAAAATAGATAACTGTTTAGTTATCCTTCATTTAAAGTATCGTTTTATAAATTCAGATTAGTATATTCGTGTAAAATTTTACATCAATTGAATTTGAAACTTTTAATTTTAACACAGTATTTTCCACCAGAAGTTGGTGCACCTCAAAATCGATTATTTGAATTAGCTGTCCGTTTAAAAAGCTTAGGGGTTGATGTGTCAGTTTTAACAGCTATGCCAAATTATCCTCAAATGAAAATTCATGAAGGATATGAAAATAAAAAATATGTTTATGAGGAAATAGAAGGAATTCCAGTTCATAGAGCTTCAATTTACTTACCAAAGAATAAATCGATTATTCAACGTTTATTAAATTATTTTTCGTTCGTTTACTCTTCAGCAAAAATTGGTATTCACAAAATTGGAGAAGTAGATGTGATTATATGTGAATCTCCGCCTTTATTTTTAGGCTATTCAGCACTTTACTTAAAACGAAAAAAAAATGCTAAACTCATTTTTAATGTTTCTGATTTATGGCCAGAAAGTGCTGAAAAATTGGGCGTTGTTACAAATAAATGGATGTTGAAATTGGCCTATCGTTTAGAGAAAAAATTATATCATAAATCTATTTTAGTTACTGGTCAAACTCAAGGCATCTGTAAAAACATTAATGAACGATTTCCTTCAGTAAAAACATTTTGGTTACCAAATGGAGTTGATGTTTCTTATTATAATCCTGAAACAGTTAATGGAAATTGGAGAAAAGAAAACGGATTTCTTGATAGCGACATTTTATTTTTGTATGCTGGTATAATTGGCTTAGCTCAAGGTTTAGAGATAATTCTAAATGTTGCAAATCGTGTAAAGATGAATCCTTCCATTAAATTTATTTTTGTAGGTAGCGGACCAGAGAAAGATAAATTACGTTCAATGGCTAAAGAAATGCAATTATCTCATGTATATTTTTTCGACGTTGTTTCAAAATCACAAATGCCTCAAATTGTTCAAGCCTCAGATGTTTCAATTATTCCTCTCCGTAAATTAGACTTATTTTTAGGCGCCATTCCATCAAAAATATTTGAAAATTTAGCAATGGAAAAGCCGGTAATTTTAGCCGTGGATGGGGAAGCCCGTGAGTTGTTTGTAAATCAAGGCCAATGTGCTTTGTATTCTGAACCTGAAAATGCTGATGAACTTGCTAGCAATGTATTGTTATTGGCAAATAATATGGATTTGAGACTTCAATTAGGAAAGCGTGGGCGAAAATATGTTGAAGAATTTTTTAACAGGAATACTATTGCCCAAAAATTTAGTCAAATTTTGAATAATTTGTAACAAGATAAAATAAAGTAATTTCTATCCGTTTAAATCAGACATCGTAACAAGCAGTTGACCTAGTTAATAAATCGATAATGAAAATTGAATAAAAAACCTTAAACAATTTTTTGTTTAAGGTTTTTTATTAATCAGTTATTCTCAATTTAAATTAATTAACTCTTGATTTTTTAATCAATCTTAATATTTCTTTAAAATTAATATTTAAAATCTATTGGTAATTGGTATATAGACGGACTAAAAAGGTACTCTACTTTAAAGTATTAGTTTTAACATCAGGAAAAACAACCCAAGGCTTAAATTCTTTTGCCATTTCAAAGTCCATTTCTGCATAAGAAATAATTATAACGATATCTCCAAGGTTAACTAATTTGGCTGCTGGGCCATTTAAACAAATTACGCCAGAACCTCTCTCACCTTTTAAAACATAAGTTATGAAGCGAGCTCCATTGTTTTTATTTAAAATATGAACTTGCTCATTTTCAATTAAATTAGCCGCATCCATTAAATTTTCATCAATGGTAATACTTCCAATATAATCTAGTTCAGCTTGTGTTACAGTTACGCAATGTAACTTCGATTTCATTACTTGAATTTTCATTTTCCAAAAATAAAAAATATAATACAAACCCCCAAAAAAGTGTCAAAATTTAATACCTTTGCATAACAGTTTAATAAATTAACTAAATGAATGAAACGCAGCAAATAATTGCCAATAGGATTTACGAAATTGCTTTTAATAGAGTACAATTAGATTCTGAACTTATTAAATCTGGTATTTTATCATCTATTTTAGTAGTTGATTTAGCAACTAGTTTAGAAGAAGATTTTGATATTCAAATACCATTTAATGAAATAACTATAGAAAATTTCTCAAATATTGTATTAATTGAAAAGTTTATAAACGAAAAGCGTTAATTGAAAACACTGATCATACATATTTTTGCAATTATTTTTAGTAGTTTAATTTTTATTATTGGTAAACCAAAGATAGATAACTATTTAGATAAAAAGTACGTGGACTCTTTTTTAATAAATAACAATAATTGCATCGCTCGTTTTAATTATTTGAATCCTGATGTAAACTTAGCCATTTCACGATCTATTCAAACTGCTGTACCTACTGTATTTGGTTCTTCTGAATTATCTTCAAATCATTTAAAAGGAGTATGTTATAATTTCTTTAAAGAAAAAAATATTAAAATTCAAACAATTGGTCATGCAGGTTTTCAATGTTTAGCCATATCAAGTGTTTTAGCTGCTAATGCAAATTTACTTAAAGATGCTAAAATTGTCATTAATCTTTCTCCTGTATGGTTTGAAGGGAAATATGCTAAAGGAACTAATTTGGAATGTTTTTTTGAGTATAATAATGATTTTAGCTTGAATGAAATTTTAAATAATGCAGCAATCCCAAAAGAATATAAAAAATATTACTGTCAATATATTTCAGATAAATACAGCCAAATTAATTCACCAAACGCTATGATTAATTTATTGGCGCTTGAAAACAAGAATTCATTTTTGTACAAACCTTTCAAAGTTATGCACGAATTAGTTTACCAGCTTAACTATCAAAATGATTTTCAACTAAAAACCTTTAGTTATTTTCAAAAGAACGTATCTGATTCTAAAACTCGTTATTCATTTAAAAAACCGACTATCAACTGGGATTCTTTGTATGTAAATGCGATTACTGAATTTAAAAATCAGTCAACTAATAATAATGTTGGAGTCCATAATGACTATTACACCATGTGGTTAAAAAATAAAAGGCCAAAGTTAATTGAACCTTTACAGTATAATCAGGAATTTGAAGATTTTAAAATGCTCTTACTTTTGTGTAAAGAAACAAACTGCCGTCCGATTTTTACAATTACTCCAATAAACACGCTTTGTTACAGTAATCCAAATGATATTAATCCTATAATGATAAGTGTCATGAAAGAACTTGACAAGTATGGGTTTAATTATTTAGATTTATTTACAAGTAATTTAAAATCTTACGAAAAAGGTGTTTTAGAGGATATAATGCATCCTGGCGATTATGGTTGGTATCAGTTAGACAAATATATTATTGATGAATTTAGTAGTAATTAAAATGATAAAAAAACTCATAAAAAAAATAACCTTGTATGCTATTCTTATTTTGGGATTATATCTTTTATATACACCAAATAATAAATCACAAGATAATACCCCTCATTCAGCAACTTCATTTGTATACGCACAATTTTAATGGCACCTTTTACTAGTATAAATTTTTATTTGTTAGCATTGATTTATTTAGTGCTAGTTATGTTATTTAAGTTTATACTTAAAAATAAACACTATGCTACTTTTACATTTTTGTTTACGTTTTTGTATTTAAGTTTATATATTAAGTTTGGTTACTCTGCTATAGCATATGGTATATTTTCTTATTTTTTTATTAAATATTTGAGTATAAAAATTAATCATAAACTAGTTAGCTCAATCATT